>NZ_MBEM01000268.1:0-598 GCF_001954045.1 Mycobacterium sp. SP-6446
CGCGTACTGATCGGCCCGTCCATCGATGTGGCCGCCCAACAACTGTTCGGGCGCCGCATAGGCTGCTGTACCGACCGTCATATTTGTCTGTGTGAGACCACTGATCTCGTCCCGATTGCGTGCAATACCGAAGTCGGTCAACAAGATACGTTGCCTTCCACCCGCTGGACGGGTCAGCAGGATATTGGCCGGCTTGACATCGCGGTGCAGCAAGCCTTTCTGGTGGGCATAATCCAGCGCGCTGGCGACGCCGGCGATTACGGTGCACACGTCGGCAGCTGGCATTCCGGACGGACAGCTTTCCCGGAGCACTCGACGGGTATCGAACCCGTCGACGTAGCGCATCGCGATCCACAGATCACCCTCGAATTCGCCGCGGTCATACACCTCAACGATGTGCGGATGCCACAGCGACGACGCTAAGTCGGCCTCTCGAATGAACCGCTCTCGAAAACTTGAGTCGGCGGAGACATCGGCGCGCAAAACCTTCAGCGCTTCCAGCCGGGGCAACCGCGGATGTCGAGCCAAATAGACCTCACCCATCCCGCCGCTGCCCAACAGCCGCACCACGGTGAACCCGGCGAAATCCGCCCCTTCC
>NZ_MBEM01000269.1:0-45239 GCF_001954045.1 Mycobacterium sp. SP-6446
CGGCGTCGGCCGAGAACATCCTGGGCGAACTGATCAGCGCCGGCGCGGTGGAATACACGAAATCCGGGTTGGTGGACACCGCCCAGGCCATGCACCTGTCGCCCTACGACATCCTGGTGGTGGCGTCGCTGGTACAGCAGGAAGCCAACTCGCAGGACTTCCCGAAGGTGGCCCAGGTCATCTACAACCGGCTGAACGCACACCACACGCTGGAATTCGATTCGACGGTGAACTATCCGCTGGACCGCCGCGAGGTGGCCACCAGCGACGCCGACCGGGCCCAGAAGACGCCGTGGAACACCTACGTCTCCCAGGGCCTGCCCGCCACCGCGATCTGTTCGCCCGGGCTCGACGCGCTGCGCGCCGCCGAGCATCCCGAGCCGGGGGACTGGCTGTATTTCGTCACCATCGACGCCCAGGGGACGACCCTGTTCACCAGGGACTACAAGCAGCATTTGGCCAACATCGAGCTGGCTAAGCACAACGGTGTCCTCGACAGCACGCCCCGCTAGCGCGGGCCCGAGAAAGGCGGCCGTGCTCGGCTCGCCGGTCGCGCATTCGAAGTCCCCCCAACTGCACCTGGCCGCGTACCACGCACTGGGCCTCGACGGGTGGACCTATGAGCGCATCGAGTGCGGCGCCGACGAGCTGCCGGGCGTGGTCGGCGGGTTGGGTCCGGAGTGGGTCGGCGTCTCGGTGACCATGCCGGGCAAGTTCGCCGCGCTGCGGTTCGCCGACGAGCACACCGACCGCGCGGCCCTGGTCGGCTCGGCCAACACACTGGTCCGCACGCCGCGGGGCTGGCGGGCGGACAACACCGATATCGACGGCGTGAGCGGGGCGGTCGGCTCGGCCTCGGGATGGGCTCTGGTCTGTGGATCGGGCGGCACCGCGCCGGCGGCCGTCGTGGGGCTGGCCGAACTCGGCGTGCCCGGCATCACCGTCGTCGCGCGCGATCCGGAGAAGGCGGCGCGGCTGGTGGAGCTGGGCGCCACGGTCGGCGTGGCGACGCGGTTCTGCGGGCTGGACGGCCCCGACGTTCAAGCGCTGGCCGACGAGGTGGCAGCCGCGGAGGTGCTGGTCAGCACGATCCCCGCCGACGTGGCCGCGCGGTACGCCGACACGTTCGCCCCGATCCCGGTGCTGCTGGACGCCGTCTACGACCCGTGGCCCACGCCGCTGGCCGCCGCGGTGGCCGCCGCCGGCGGCCGCGTCATCAGCGGGTTGCAGATGCTGCTGCATCAGGCGTTCGCGCAGGTCGAGCAGTTCACTGGGCTACCGGCGCCGCGCGAGGCGATGACTTGCGCCGCGGAGGCGCTGGATTAGCCTGCCGCGCATGCGGATCGCGACGGCTGCGCTGGTGCTGGCCTGGCTGGTGGTGTTGAGCTGCTACGACGTCCGCGAGCGCCGGTTGCCGAACCTGCTGACCCTGCCCGGGGCCGGTGCGATCCTGCTGACCGCCGCCGTCGCCGGGCACGGGCTGCCCGCGCTGGCCGGGGCGGCGGCGCTGGCCGGGCTGTATCTGCTGGTGCACCTGATGGCTCCAGCGGGAATGGGGGCGGGCGACGTCAAGCTGGCGATCGGCGTCGGCGGGTTGACCGGATGCTTCGGCGCGGGGGTCTGGTTTGTCGCGGCGCTGGCCGCGCCGTTGCTCACCGCGCTGTGGGGCGCGGTGCGTGGCAGGCGTTCCGTGCCGCACGGTCCGTCGATGTGCGTGGCCGCCGCCGGCGCGGCCGGGTTGGCTTTTCTGGGTTGAGCCCATGGGAAGATGGACGGGTGTTGCGCTGGATCACCGCCGGGGAATCGCATGGCCGCGCGCTGGTGGCCGTGGTGGAAGGCATGGTCGCCGGCGTCGAAGTGACGTCCACCGAAATCGGCGACCAGCTGGCCCGCCGCCGGCTGGGCTATGGCCGCGGCGCGCGGATGAAGTTCGAGCGCGACGAGGTGACCATCCTGTCCGGGATACGCCATGGCGTGACCCTGGGCGGTCCCATCGCCATCGAGATCGGCAACACCGAGTGGCCGAAGTGGGAAACGGTGATGGCCACCGACCCCGTCGACCCCGCGGAACTGGAAAACAGCGCCCGCAACGAACCGCTGACCCGGCCGCGGCCCGGCCATGCCGACTACGCCGGCATGCTCAAGTACGGCTTCGATGACGCCCGGCCGGTGCTGGAGCGGGCCAGCGCCCGCGAGACCGCCGCCCGCGTCGCGGCGGGGACGGTCGCCCGGGCGTTTCTGCGCCAGGCCCTCGGTGTCGAGGTGCTCTCGCACGTCATCACGATCGGGCCGTCGGCGCCCTACGACGGCCCGCCGCCGGGGCCACAAGACCTGCCCGCGATCGACGCCAGCCCGGTGCGCGCCTTCGACAAGGCCGCCGAGCAGGCCATGATCGCCGAGATCGAGGCGGCCAAGAAGGACGGCGACACCCTCGGCGGCGTGGTGGAAGTCGTGGCGCTGGGGCTACCGGTCGGGCTGGGGTCGTTCACCAGCGGCGACAACAAGCTCGACAGCCAGCTCGCGGCCGCGGTCATGGGCATCCAGGCGATCAAGGGTGTCGAGATCGGCGACGGTTTCGAAACCGCCCGCCGCCGCGGCAGCCGCGCCCACGACGAGATGTACCCGGGTCCCGACGGCGTCGTCCGCTCGACCAACCGGGCCGGCGGGATCGAGGGCGGCATGACCAACGGGCAGCCGTTGCGGGTGCGCGCCGCGATGAAGCCGATCTCCACCGTGCCGCGGGCGCTGGCCACCGTCGACATGGCGACCGGCGACGAGGCCGTCGCGATCCACCAGCGCTCGGATGTGTGCGCGGTGCCGGCCGCCGGGGTCGTCGTCGAGACCATGGTGGCGCTGGTGCTCGCGCGCGCGGCGCTGCAGAAGTTCGGCGGCGATTCGCTGACCGAAACCCGCCGCAACATAGACGCGTACCAGCGCGCGGTCGCCGATCGGGAGGCGCCGGCGGCCCACGCTCGATTGTTAGGGGGGTAGGCCTGCATGGCACCCAAGGCGGTACTCGTCGGATTGCCGGGCTCCGGCAAGTCCACGATCGGGCGGCGGCTGGCCAAGGCGCTGGGCGTCGGCCTGCTCGACACCGACGCCGCGATCGAGCAGCGGACCGGCCGCACCATCGCCGACATCTTCGCCGCCGACGGGGAGCAGGAGTTCCGCCGCATCGAGGAAGAGGTGGTGCGTGCGGCGCTGGCCGAGCACGACGGCGTGCTGTCGCTCGGCGGGGGAGCTGTCACCAGCCCGGGGGTGTGCGAGGCGCTCGCCGGGCACACCGTCGTCTACCTGGAGATCAGCGCCCGGGAAGGGGTGCGGCGCACCGGCGGCAACACGGTCCGGCCGTTGCTGGCCGGGCCGGACCGCGCCGAGAAATTCCGCGCGCTGATGGCCAAGCGGGTGCCGTTGTACCGGCGCGTCGCGACCATCCGCGTCAACACCAACCGCCGCAATCCCGGCGCGGTGGTCCGCCACATCGTCTCCCAGCTGCAGGCCCCCGCCCACGATTCCTGCAGGGCCGCAACATGACCGACACCCCCGCACCGGTCACCGTGCAGGTGGCCGTCGATCCGCCGTACCCGGTGGTGATCGGCACCGGGCTGCTGGGTGAGTTGGTCGACCTGCTGTCCGACCGGCATCGCGTCGCGATCCTGCACCAACCGGTGCTGGCGGAGACCGCGGAGGTGATGCGAAGTCACTTGGCCGACAAGGGCGTTGACGCGCATCGCATCGAAATCCCCGACGCCGAGGCGGGCAAGGACCTGCCCGTCGTGGGATTCATCTGGGAAGTGTTGGGCCGCATCGGGATCGGCCGCAAAGACGCACTGGTCAGCCTCGGCGGCGGCGCGGCCACCGACGTCGCCGGTTTCGCGGCGGCCACCTGGCTGCGCGGTGTCGACATCGTGCACGTGCCCACCACGCTGCTGGGCATGGTCGACGCGGCCGTCGGCGGCAAGACCGGCATCAACACCGACGCCGGCAAGAACCTCGTCGGCGCGTTTCACCAGCCGCTGGCCGTCCTCGCCGACCTGGCGACGCTGGAAACGTTGCCGCACAACGAAATCGCCGCCGGGATGGCCGAAGTGGTCAAGGCGGGATTCATCGCCGACCCGGTGATCCTCGACCTCATCGAAGCGGACCCGCAGGCCGCGCTGGATCCGGCCGGTGCGGTGCTGCCCGAGCTGATCCGGCGCGCCGTCGCCGTGAAGGCGGAGGTCGTCGCCGCCGACGAGAAGGAATCGGAGCTGCGCGAAATCCTGAACTACGGGCACACTTTGGCCCACGCGATCGAGCGCCGCGAGCGCTATCAGTGGCGGCACGGCGCCGCGGTGTCGGTGGGACTGGTGTTCGCCGCTGAGCTGTCGCGGCTGGCCGGCCGGCTGGACGACGCCACCGCGCAGCGGCACCGCACCATCCTGACGTCGCTCGGGTTGCCGGTCAGCTACGACGCCGACGCCCTGCCGCAGCTGCTGGAATACATGGCCGGTGACAAGAAGACCCGGGCCGGCGTGCTGCGGTTTGTGGTCCTCGACGGGCTGGCCAAGCCGGGCCGGTTGGTGGGGCCGGATCCGGGGCTGCTGGTAACCGCCTACTCGGGACTGGATAACTCATGACGGTGACGGTGCATGTCCTCAACGGCCCCAACCTCGGCCGGCTGGGCCGGCGCGAGCCCGACGTCTACGGCGACACCACCCACGAGCAGCTGGCCGAGCTGATCGAGCGCGAGGCCGCCGAACTCGGGCTCAAAGCCGTTGTGCGCCAAAGCGATAACGAAGGCCAGCTGCTGGACTGGATCCATCTTGCCGCCGATGCCGGTGAACCGGTGATCCTCAACGCCGGTGGGCTGACGCACACGTCGGTGGCGCTGCGCGACGCCTGCGCCGAATTGCGCGCACCCCTGATCGAGGTGCACATCTCCAATGTGCATGCGCGCGAAGAGTTCCGGCGCCACTCCTACATCAGTCCGGTCGCGACCGGAGTGATCGTCGGCCTGGGAGTCCAGGGCTACCTGCTCGCCCTGCGCTACCTGGCCAGCGACTGAGCGCTATTCCTTTTCCGAGCCCGGCCTGGCGTGCCTCGGGTCGGTGCGGATCGTCTCGGTCTTCGCGTCGTCGCCGGCCGTCGGGATCGTCTCGGTCGGCGCTTCGCGCCCGGCCGTCGGGATCGACTCGGTCGGGGCGGCCCGCGCGGCGGGGGCCCCCGCCGCGGTCCGCTCCTCGGTCTGGGCCTGCGCCGGTATCTCGCCGGTCGGCGCCTCGTCGGCGCGAACGGCGGTGAAGACGTCGGTGTCGGAGTCCCGTTCCTTCGCGGCGAGGCCGTGGTGTTTCTCCGGCTCTTTCTCGTACTGCCGGTCCACGCGCCAGCGGCCGATCGTCACCCCGATGATGCCGGACAGGAACACGACGAGCGCGGTGAACGCCGCGAACGTCGTCAGCTCGTTGAGCAGCCCCCCGGTGTACAGGCCCTTATAGAACAGGCCGATGAGCCAGGAGACGGCCCCGCTGACGACCCCGGCGACCAGGCCGGCCAGCAGCCAGGTCATCGCCAGGTCCTGCCGGCGGTCCGGATCCCGGTTGGCCGTGGCGTCGGCCCGGCCGTCGGTCACACCCCATATGGCCGTGCCGATGATGAACAGGAGCAGCAGCACCACGCTGATCCAAGCGGCCCATTCTTGCCAAGCGTTGATCATCGCCCCCTGCAGCAAGCGAACGATTACCATTCCCGCGGCTAGCCCCAATCCGCGCAGCATCCAGTTGCTCATGGGGGAAAAGCGTAGCGAGTACCGTCAAGACCTGTGACACATTCCCAGCGTCGAGGAAATCTGAAAGCGCAAATCCGGGCCGGCGGGCTGGACGCGATGCTGGTCACAGACCTGATCAACGTGCGCTACCTGTCGGGTTTCTCCGGGTCGAACGGCGCGTTGCTGGTCTTCGCCGACGATCGGGTGCCCATTTTGGCCACCGACGGTCGCTATCGCACCCAGGCGGCCGAGCAGGCACCCGACCTCGAAATCGCGATCGAGCGGGCGCTCGGGCGTCACCTGGTCGGTCAGGCCGCCGACGGCGGCGTGCGCAAGCTGGGCTTCGAAAGCAACGTGGTCACCGTCGACGGGTTCGACGCGCTCACCGGTGAGCTGGAGACCCGCGGCGGGGAAACCGAGCTGGTGCGAGCGGCGGGCACGGTCGAGGCACTGCGCGAGGTCAAAGACGCCGGCGAGCTGGCGCTGCTGCGGCTGGCCTGCGAGGCGGCCGATGCCGCGCTCGAGGATCTGGTGGCGCGCGGTGGCCTGCGGCCCGGACGAACGGAGCGTGAAGTCAGCCGCGAGCTGGAGGGCCTGATGCTCGACCACGGCGCCGACGCGATCTCGTTCGAGACGATCGTGGCCGCGGGCCCGAATTCCGCGATTCCGCACCACCGCCCGACCGACGCCGTGCTGGCCGACGGCGATTTCGTCAAGATCGACTTCGGCGCGCTGGTCGCCGGCTATCACTCGGACATGACGCGCACCTTCGTGCTGGGCAAGGCCGCCGACTGGCAGCTGGAGATCTATCGGCTGGTCGCCGACGCGCAGCGGGCCGGCCGGGAGGCGTTGCGGCCGGGCGCCGGCCTGCGCGAGGTCGACGCCGCGGCACGCCAGCTGATCGCCGACGCCGGTTATGGGGAGAACTTCGGCCATGGCCTGGGACATGGCGTGGGCCTGCAGATCCACGAGGCGCCGGGCATCGGGGCCACCTCGGCCGGCACGCTGCGCGCGGGCTCCGTCGTGACCGTCGAGCCGGGCGTCTACCTGCCCGGCCGTGGCGGTGTTCGCATCGAGGACACGTTGGTGGTGGCCGATGGACCGTCGGAGGACGGCGCCGGCCCGACTCCGGAGCTGCTGACCCGCTTCCCCAAGGAATTGGCGGTGCTCTCATGACGACGGTGAAGCAAGCGAGACCGTGGGTTCGGCTGTCCACCGGCGCGCTGGCCGCGGGGCTGGCCGTGTCCGCCCTCGGCCTGGCCGGCATCGCGGAGGCGGCGCCGGCGCCCACCAACCACTGGTGCCCGGGCCAGCAGTGGGACCCGGCCTGGGGCACCAACTACCACTGGGACTGGAACCAGTGCCACGACTGGCAGGGCCCCGCTCCGGCGGGCTGGGGACCCTGGGGACCCCCGCCGCCATGGGCGCCGCCGCCACCACCGCCACCGGCGTGGGCGCCGCAGGCTCACCTGATGTGGAACCCGACCGTCGGTCAATGGGGCTTCTTCAACAACGGCATCTGGACGTCGATCTAGCCGAGCGGCCCGCGCGGCCGAAATTTCTGCGGCCGTAGGATGTTCCACAGCATCCCGGCCATTTATGAGGAGATTCACCGACCGTGGCGAGCACTGCCGACTTCAAGAACGGCCTTGTCCTGGTAATCGACGGACAGCTGTGGACCATCACCGAGTTCCAGCACGTCAAACCCGGCAAGGGCCCGGCGTTCGTGCGCACCAAGCTGAAGAACGTCCTCTCCGGCAAGGTCGTCGACAAGACCTACAACGCCGGGGTGAAGGTGGAGACCGCCACGGTCGACCGCCGCGATACCACCTACCTCTACCGCGACGGCTCGGACTTCGTGTTCATGGACAGCCAGGACTACGAGCAGCACCACCTGCCCGATTCCCTGGTCGGCGACGATGCGCGGTTCCTGCTGGAGGGCCTGCCGGTGCAGGTGGCGTTCCACGACGGGTCGCCGCTGTACATCGAGCTGCCGGTGTCGGTCGAGCTCGAGGTCACCCACACCGAACCGGGCCTGCAGGGTGACCGCTCCAGCGCCGGCACCAAGCCGGCCACCCTGGAGACCGGCGCGCAGATCCAGGTGCCGCTGTTCATCAACACCGGAGACAAGCTGAAGGTCGACTCGCGCGACGGCAGCTACCTGGGACGCGTCAACGCGTGAGCAGGCCCGCCCGGCCTGTCAAAGGGCGCCATCAGGCCCGCAAACGCGCCGTCGACCTGTTGTTCGAGGCCGAGGCCCGCGGCCTGAGCCCGGCCGAGGTCGTCGACGTCCGCACCGCGCTGGCCGAGGCGAAACCGGATGTGGCACCGCTGCCGGCGTACACCCAGGCCGTGGCCCGCGGCGTCGGCGACCAGATGGCGCACATCGACGACCTGATCAGCTCGCACCTGCAGGGCTGGACCCTGGACCGGCTGCCCGCGGTGGATCGCGCCATCCTGCGGGTCTCGGTGTGGGAGCTGCTGTATGCCGACGACGTGCCGGAGCCGGTCGCCGTCGACGAGGCCGTGCAGCTGGCCAAGGAGCTCTCCACCGACGATTCGCCGGGCTTCATCAACGGCGTGCTGGGCCAGGTCATGCTGGTCACGCCGCAGATCCGGGCGGCCGCCCAGGCCCTTGGTGGGCCCGAGAAGTGACCCGGCTGGAGCTGCGCGTCGTCGTCGCCGCCTGCCTGGCCGCGACGGTGGTGCTGGGCGCGGTGGTGTGTGCCGCCTACGGCTGGACCATCGTCGCGTCGGTGCTCTCGATCTACGCGCTGGGCGTCGGGGCCTGGCTGTATCACTCGATCGAGCGCCTGATCGTGGCCCGCCGCATCAGCACGGTCCGCTCGGCGGCCAAGCCGCTGCAGCCGCTGTTGCCGGTGATGGCCGCCCTCATGGGCCTGACGCAGGCCGTGGTGCGCTCGCTCACCGATGTCACCGACCTCCCGGGCCGCCGCTGGGAGCTTCCGGTGCTGAAGTGGGTGGACAACACCCGCGCCAACCGGCGGGTAATAGAGGGTGACGACGAGTCGGACAGCTGACCGCCGCCCCCGAATCCTGGGCGAAAAGATTCCGTGCGCACCGCAGGCGGGTGACAATACTTGCTGGATCACTTGCTGGATCCCGCGGAAGGTGACGACATGACCCGAGACAGTGCCCATCCGCGGCGACTTCGCGTCTCCGCGCTGGCGGCCGTCGCCAACCCGTCGTACACCCGCGTCGACACGTGGAACCTGCTCGACGACGCCTGCCGTCACCTCGCCGAGGTCGACCTCGCGGGACTGGACATCGCCCATGACATGGCGCGGGTGAAGCGTTTGATGGACCGCATCGGCGCCTACGAGCGGTACTGGCTGTATCCGGGCGCGGAGAATCTGGCGACCTTCCGCGCGCACCTGGAGAGCAAGTCCACGGTGCGGCTGTCCGAGGAGGTGTCGCTGGCCGCGCGGCTGCTGTGCGAATACGGCGACCGCGCAGGGCTTTTCGACACGTCCGCCCCGCTGGCCGACCAGGAGCTGGTGGCGCGGGCCAAGCAGCAGCAGTTCTACACCGTGCTGCTCGCCGACGACGCCCCGATGACCGCGCCCGACAGCCTGGCGGAATGTCTGCGGGCGCTGCGCTCCGCGTCCGACGACGTCCAGTTCGAGCTGCTGGTCGTGCCCAGCGTCGAGGACGCCATCACCGCCGTCGCGCTCAACGGCGAGATCCAGGCCGCGATCATCCGCCACGACCTGCCGCTGCGGTCGCGCGACCGGGTGCCGCTGATGAACACGCTGCTCGGGCCGAACGATTCGGCGGCGGGCGGTGTGGTACCCGATTGCCCGGACGACTGGGTCGAATGCGGCGAGTGGATCCGCGAACTGCGGCCCCACATCGACCTTTACCTGCTCACCGACGAGTCGATCGCGGCGGGCAACATTGACGAGCCGGATGTCTACGACCGGACGTTCTACCGGCTCAACGACGTCACCGACCTGCACAGCACCGTGCTCGCGGGTCTGCGGAACCGGTTCGCCACACCGTTTTTCGACGCGTTGCGGGCCTATGCGGCTGCACCGGTCGGTCAGTTTCACGCCCTTCCCGTCGCCCGGGGCGCCAGCATCTTCAATTCCAAGTCGCTGCAGGACATGGGAGAGTTCTACGGCCGCAACATCTTCATGGCCGAGACGTCGACCACCTCGGGTGGCCTGGACTCGCTGCTGGACCCGCACGGCAACATCAAGAAGGCGATGGACAAGGCCGCGAAAACGTGGAACGCCGACCACACCTACTTCGTCACCAACGGAACCTCGACGGCCAACAAGATCGTCGTGCAGTCCCTGACCCGGCCGGGCGACATCGTCCTGATCGACCGCAACTGCCACAAGTCGCATCACTACGGCCTGGTGCTGGCCGGCGCGTATCCGCTGTACCTCGACGCATATCCGTTGCCGCAGTTCGCGATTTACGGGGCGGTGTCGCTGGAGACGATCAAGAAGACGCTGCTGGACCTCGAGGCGGCCGGGCAGCTGCACCGGGTGCGCATGCTGTTGCTCACCAACTGCACGTTCGACGGCGTCGTCTACAACCCGCGCCGCGTGATGGAGGAGGTGCTGGCGATCAAGCCGGACATCTGCTTCCTGTGGGACGAGGCGTGGTACGCGTTCGCCACCGCCGTGCCGTGGGCCCGGCAGCGCACCGCCATGGTGTCCGCCGATCGCCTCTACCAGATGCTGTCGTCGCCGGAATACGCTGAGGAATACCGCAATTGGGCCGCCTCCATGCAGGGCGTCGACCGGTCCGAGTGGCTGCACCGCCGGCTGCTGCCCGACCCCGCGGCCGCGCGGGTCCGGGTATACGCGACGCACTCCACGCACAAGTCGTTGTCGGCGCTTCGGCAGGCGTCGATGATCCACGTGCGCGACCAGGATTTCAACGCGCGCGCCCGCGACGCGTTCGGGGAGGCGTTCCTGACACACACCTCGACCTCGCCCAACCAGCAACTCCTCGCGTCGCTGGACCTGGCGCGCCGGCAGGTGGACATCGAGGGATTCCAACTGGTCCGGCTGGTCTACAACATGGCGCTGACCTTCCGAGGCCGGGTCCGCAAGGACCGGCTGATCAGCAAGTGGTTCCGCATCCTCGACGAGTCGGACCTGGTGCCCGACGAGTTCCGGGCATCCCATGTCAGCTCGTTCCGCCAGGTCGTACAGGGCGCGCAGGCCGAGTGGAACGAGGCGTGGCGCTCCGACGAGTTCGTGCTGGATCCGACGCGGGTCACGCTGTTCGTCGGCAAGACCGGGATGAACGGATACGACTTCCGCGAGAAGATCCTGATGGAGCGGTTCGGCATCCAGATCAACAAGACGTCGATCAACAGCGTGCTGCTGATCTTCACGATCGGCGTGACGTGGTCCAGCGTGCATTATCTGCTCGACGTGCTGCGCCGGATCGCCACCGATTTCGACCACATCCAGAACGCCGCCAGCGCCGCCGACTGGTCGCTGCACGACCGCCACGTCGAGGAGATCACCCAGGACCTGCCGCACCTGCCGGACTTCAGCGAGTTCGACATCGCCTTCCGTCCCGTCGACGCCTGCGCGTTCGGTGACACGCGGTCGGCTTTCTACGCGGGATACGAGGAGTCCGACCGCGAGTACGTACTGATCGGCACTGCCGGGCGACGTCTGGCCGAGGGCAAGACCCTGGTGTCCACCACGTTCGTGGTGCCCTACCCGCCCGGTTTCCCGGTGCTGGTCCCCGGTCAGGTGGTCTCCAAGGAGATCGTCTACTTCCTGGCCCAGCTCGACGTGAAGGAGATTCACGGGTACAACCCGGAACTCGGGTTGTCGGTGTTCACCCCGGAGGCGCTGGCCCGCATGGAGGCGCAACGTAACGCGGCGATGGCGGCGGTGGGTTCGGCGTTCCCGGTCTTCGAGCTGCCTTCGGATGCCAAGGCCATCAACGGCGCAACCACCTCTCCCAACGGGGGTTCTACTCACGGGGATCGCAAAGGCGGTGTCTCGTCCGAGGTGGCGCAATAGCCGATCGCGCCAGGGTTTTTCCTGGTCGCGGCCAAATACGGACCGGCGCAATAAACTGATCCGCCCGCCGGCGCCACACTCGCCGGCCCCCAATGTGCCCGCGACCGGCATTAGCGTGACGGCGTGGCCGACGCCATACCGATCTCGCGTCTCGAGGGCTCCCGGGCCAACCGTGCCCGCCGGGCCGCCGACGTGTTGCGTCAGCAGATTCACGCGGGCGCCTACGCCGACGGGCTGCCCGCCGAAAACGACTTGGCGGCCGAATTCCTGGTCTCGCGCAACACGATTCGCGAGGCGCTGGGCATCCTGAAGAACGAGGGGCTGATCGACCGCGGCCCCAAAGTCGGCACGCATGTGGCCCAGCGCAAATGCGACCATCGGCTCGACGCGCTGCTGGGACTGAAGGAAACGTTCAAAGACCTCGGCGAAGTTCGCAACGAGGTGCGGGCGGCGATGCCGGTGACGGCGCCGCCGTCGGTGGCCCGCCGCCTGGGGCTGCAACCCGGCGACGAGGCGGTGTTCGTCGAGCGGTTGCGCTACCTCGGAGACCTGCCGCTGAGTCTCGACCTGACCTACCTCGCCCCGGACATCGGAAGCCGCATCCTGGGCCATCACCTGGAAACCAACGACCTGTTCGCCCTCATCGAGCAGGTGAGCGGGCAGCGGCTGGGTTCGGCGTCGTTGGCGCTGGAAGCCATCCCCGCCGACGCGCACTCGGCGGCCGCGCTCCAGGTGCCCGACGGGGCCGCGCTGCTCATGCTGGAGCGGCTCACCAGCCTCGACGACGGCAGGCCCGTCGACCTGGAGTACATCCGGATGCGAGGCGATCGAATCACCATGCGCGGCAACCTGATAAGGAGCAATCCATGACCCTGGTCAACCACCGCGCCGACGTGCCCGTGACGATCGACGAATCGCTGTGCATCGACGGCTGCACCCTGTGCGTGGAGATCTGTCCGCTTGATGCGCTGGCCATCAACCCCGACACCGGGAAGGCCTACATGCACGTCGACGAATGCTGGTACTGCGGCCCGTGCGCGGCCCGCTGCCCGACCGGCGCCGTCACCGTCAACATGCCCTACCTCCTACGCTGATGAAACGCCAAGCCACACGGCTGATCTCGATGGCAGCCGTTATCGTCGCCGCCGTCTCGGGCTGCTCGCTGGAATCGCTGTCGCAGTCATCCGGCGTGGTCAACGTCGTCGTGGGCTATCAGTCCAAGACCATCAACACCGTGACCGCGGGCACGCTGCTGCGCGCCCAGGGCTACCTGGAGCGCCGGCTCGCCGACATCACCACCCGCACCGGCACCAAATACGCGGTGCGGTGGCAGGACTACGACACCGGCGCCCCGATCACCGCGCAGATGCTCGCCGAGAAGATCGACATCGGCTCGATGGGTGACTACCCGATGCTGATCAACGGCTCCAAGACGCAGGCCAATCCGCTGGCCCGCACCGAGATGGTGTCCGTCACCGGCTACAACCCCAAGGGCGCGCTGAACATGGTGGTGGTCGCGCCCAATTCGCCTGCCACCGGGCTAGCCGACCTGGCCGGTGCGAAGGTCTCGGCCAGCGTCGGTTCGGCCGGGCACGGCACCCTGGTGCGCGCGCTGGACAAGGCCCGGATCAACGGCGTCGAGGTGCTCAACCAGCAGCCTCAGATCGGTGCGTCCGCTCTGGAATCCGGTCAGGTACAGGCGCTTTCGCAGTTCGTCGCCTGGCCCGGGCTGCTCGTCTTCCAGGGCAAGGCCAAGCTGCTCTACGACGGGGCCGAGCTGAACGTGCCCACCCTGCACGGCGTGGTGGTGCGGCGCTCCTACGCGTCGGCGCATCCGGAGGTGCTGGCGGCCTTCCTGCAGGCCCAGCTGGACGCCACCGATTTCCTCAACGCCAAGCCGCTGGAGGCGGCCCGCATTGTGTCCCAAGCGGCCGGGCTTGCGCAGGAAGTGGTTTATCTCTACAACGGTCCCGGCGGCACGTCGTTCGACACCACCCTGAAACCGTCGCTGGCCGACGCGCTGAAAAACGATGTGCCCTACCTGAAGTCGATCGGCGACTTCGCCGACCTCGACGTTGCCGGGTTCGTCCAAGACGAGGCGCTGCGCGCGGTGTTCGCGGCCCGCGGCCTGAACTACGACGCGGCCCGGGCGGCCACCGCCAACCCCTCGGCGCTGCGCGGCGATCCCGCCCGGGCGAGCGAATTGTGGCTGGACGGATCCGACGCGACGCAAACGTTCGCCGACCCGACCGGCCTGCTGCGGGCGGTCCGGGACGCCACCGCGCGCGGCGCCAAGGTCCGGGCCGCCTACGTTCCCGACGCCGAGCTGGGCACCCGCTGGTTCGCCGACAAGGCGGCCTGGGTGCGCGACGGCCAGAAATTCCTGCCCTTCGGCACCCCGGCCGGGGCGCGTCGCTACCTCGCCGCGCACCCGGGCAGCGTGACCGTGAATTACCAAGAGGCACTGGGAGGTTCGGTATGACCTTAGATGCAAGCCCGACATTGATCGAACCGGTTGTCGGGGCGGCCACGTTGCCGACATTCGCGCGGCCGCGGCGGATCGCCTCGCCATGGCGGTCGCGGCTGCTGCAGGTGGCGTCGGTGGCAGCCGCCGTCGGAGTGTGGCAGGTGCTCACCGCCGGCAAGGTGCGGCTGCTGCTGCGATTCGACACATTGCCGACCGTCACCCAGATCATGTCCGCGCTGCACCGCCGGCTCGGCGCCTACGAGTACTGGCTCGACCTGGCGCAGTCGTTGATCCGCATCCTCACCGGCTTCGGGCTGGCCGCGGTGATCGGCGTCGCGACGGGTGTACTGCTGGGCCGCTCGCGGTTGTTCGCCGACCTGTTCGGCCCGCTGGCGGAGCTGGCCAGGCCCGTTCCCGCCATCGCGCTGGTGCCGGTCGCGATCCTGCTGTTCCCCACCGACGAGGCCGGCATCGTGTTCATCACCTTTCTCGCGGCCTACTTTCCGATCATGGTCAGCACCCGGCACGCGGTGCGCGCGCTGCCCACGTTGTGGGAGGACTCGGTGCGAACCCTGGGCGGCGGCCGGTGGGAGGTGCTGCGGCAGGTCGTGCTGCCGGGCATCCTGCCCGGAGTGTTCGGCGGGCTGTCGGTCGGCATGGGCGTCGCCTGGATCTGCGTGATCTCCGCGGAGATGATCTCCGGCCGCCTCGGGGTGGGCTATCGCACCTGGCAGGAGTACACCGTGCTGGCCTACCCCCAGGTTTTCGTCGGCATCATCACCATCGGGGTGCTGGGCTTCTCGACGGCCGCGGCCGTCGAACTGGTGGGCCGGCGGGTGACGCGCTGGCTGCCGCGTGCACAGGCGCAGTCGCGGTGACCGCGACAAATCGGGGCATGAGCCTCGAGCTGGATCGGGTTCGGTTGTCCTACACCGGAACCCCGGTCATCGACGGGTTAAGCCTGGCGGTGCGGCCGGGGGAGATCCTGGTGCTCACCGGGCCCTCGGGCTGCGGCAAGTCGACGGTGCTGCGCGCGCTGGCCGGCCTGCTGTCACCCGACGACGGACGGGTGCTGGCCGACGGCGTACCGGTCACCACCACCTCGGGCGACCGCGGCATGGTGTTCCAGGACAACGCGTTGCTGCCGTGGCGCACCGTGCGGTCCAACATCGAACTGGCGCTGCGGCTGCGCGGCGAACCACGCGCCACCCGGCGCGCGGCGGCCGAGCGCTGGATCGACGAGCTCGAGCTCCGCGGTTTCGGCGACTACCTGCCCAAGAGCCTCTCGGGCGGCATGCGCCAGCGCGTCCAGCTGGCCCGCGGCCTGGCCGGAGCCCCGCGCGCGGTGATGATGGACGAGCCGTTCGGGGCGCTGGACACCCAAACCCGCGCCGCCATGCAGCGATTGCTCATCGAAACCTGGCGCACCCACCCGACGACGATCGTCTTCGTCACGCACGACGTGGACGAGGCGCTGGCGCTGGGGGACCGGATCGTGGTGCTGGGCCGGGCCGGCGAGCCAACGCGCGCTGTGCTCAAGGTGCCGGAGCCCCGCGCCGACCTGCCGCGCCCCGCGCTGCGCGCGGAAATCATTGCCGCCCTGAACCATTCGGCGGCGGCCTGATGCAGGTTCCGGATCTGGCGCCGGTCCGCCTCGACTGTGACGTGCTGGTGATCGGCGGCGGCACCGCGGGCACGATGGCGGCACTGTCCGCCGCGGAGCACGGCGCGCGGGTGCTGCTGCTGGAGAAGGCGCACGTGCGGCACTCCGGAGCGCTGGCGATGGGCATGGACGGGGTCAACAACGCCGTCATCCCGGGCAAGGCCGAACCGGAGGACTATGTCGCCGAGATCACCCGCGCCAACGACGGAATCGTCAACCAGCGCACCGTCTATCAGACGGCGTCGCGCGGGTTCGCGATGGTGCAGCGCCTGGAGCGCTACGGGGTGAAGTTCGAGAAGGACGAGCACGGCGAGTACGCGGTGCGCCGGGTGCACCGCTCGGGCTCGTACGTGCTGCCCATGCCCGAGGGCAAGGACGTCAAGAAGGCGCTGTATCGCGTGCTGCGGCAGCGGTCGATGCGCGAGAGGATCCGCATCGAGAACCGCCTGATGCCGGTGCGCGTGCTGGTGCAGGACGGCCGGGCCGTCGGCGCCGCCGCCTTGCACACGCGCACCGGTGAGTTCTACGCGATCGGCGCCAGGGCGGTCGTCCTGGCGACGGGGGCGTGCGGCCGGCTCGGTCTGCCCGCCTCGGGTTACCTGTACGGCACGTATGAGAACCCGACCAACGCCGGCGACGGGTACGCGATGGCCTACCACGCGGGCGCGGAGCTGTCGGGAATCGAGTGCTTCCAAGTCAATCCGCTGATCAAGGACTACAACGGCCCGGCCTGCGCGTACGTGGCCAATCCGTTCGGCGGCTACCAGGTCAACGCCCTGGGGGAGCGGTTCGTCGACTCCGACTACTGGTCGGGGCAGATGATGGCCGAGGTCAAGAGCGAGATCGACTCCGCGCGCGGGCCCATCTACCTCAAGGTGTCGCACCTGCCCGACGAGACGCTGACCGCGCTGGAGAACATCCTGCACACCACCGAACGGCCGACCCGCGGCACGTTCCACGCTAACCGCGGGCATGACTACCGCACCCATGACGTAGAGATGCATATCTCCGAAATCGGCTTGTGCAGCGGCCATTCCGCGTCCGGGGTCTGGGTCGACGAACACGCACGCACCACGGTGCCCGGGTTGTACGCCGCGGGGGACCTGGCCTGCGTGCCGCACAACTACATGATCGGGGCGTTCGTGTTCGGCGACCTCGCCGGCACGCACGCCGCATCGACGCTGGGCGAAGTCCCTGCGCCACAGGACCTCCCGGACGATCAGCTGGCCGACGCCCACGAGCTGATCTACCGGCCGCTGCGGCACCCGGACGGGCCTCCGCAGCCGCAGGTGGAATACAAGCTGCGCCGCTTCGTCAACGACTATGTCGCGCCCCCGAAGACGGCGGCCAAGCTGTCCATCGCGGTGCGCACGTTCGACCGGATGCGCGGCGAGATCGCCGAGATCGGCGCCCACAACCCCCATGAGCTGATGCGCGCGGTGGAGGTGTCGTTCATCCGCGACTGCGCCGAGATGGCGGCGCGGTCGTCGCTGACCCGGACCGAGTCGCGGTGGGGCCTCTACCACGACCGCGCCGACCTGCCCGGGCGCGACGACAGCCAATGGGGCTATCACCTCAACCTGCGCAAGGGGACCGACGGCGCGATGGTGTTCCTCAAGCGCCCGGTGGCCCCGTATTTCGTGTCGGTGCCCGAGCTAGACGGCCTGCCGCCGGTGGATCAGACGGTCCACGAGGTGGAGCAGCCGCCGCTCGTGGGTGGTCAAGCCCCGGCCACCGCCGTCTCCCGAATCGTTTCGCCGGCAACGGTATTCGAACCGCCGTCGCCGCGCATCGCCGAGGTCCTCGCGCTGGAGGAGCCGACGATCGCCGACCTGCAGCCCTACCTGCGCGACGGGGATCCAGGGGTGCGCCGAACCGCGGTGGCCACGCTCACCGAGCACATGCCCGACGGATACGCGCCGGCGCTGTTCGCCGCGCTGGACGACGCCGATGCCGGGGTGCGCCGCACCGCCGCCGAGGGCATTCGCGAGCTCGTCGAAGTGCTGCCCGACCCGGCCACGGCCCGCGCGCACCTGTCCTCCCGCGACATGGTGGTGCGCGCGGCGTCGGTGTATCTGCTCGCGGCGCGCCGCGCCGGTGCGGCCGGCCAATATCGCCGCGCGCTCGAGGATCCCGACCATCGGGTGCGCATCGAGGCGGTGCGGGCGTTGGTGTCGGTCGACGACGTGGCCGGGGTCGTCGCTGCCACCGGCGACGAGAGCCGGGAGGTCCGCATCGCGGCGGCCGCCGGCCTGGCCACGCTGCGCGGCGGCCACGACGCGGTGGCCGTGCTTGTCGGCGACCCGGATCCGCTGGTGCGCGCGGCGGCGCTGGCCGCGCTGGGCGAATTAGGCTGCGGCGAAGGTGATTTCGCCGCCGTCGAAAAGGCGTTGCGGGCACCTGCCTGGCAGGTGCGCGAAGGCGCGGCCCGGGCGCTCAAGGGCGCATCAGCCGAACTCGCCGTCCCCCGGTTGGCCGAGGCGCTCGCCGACGCCCACCTCGATGTGCGCAAGGCCGCGGTGCTCAGCCTCACCCGGTGGGCCGGCGAACCCGCCGCCCGCGATGCGCTCGGGATCGCGCTCAAGGACGGCGACGCCGACGTGCGGGCCTACGCACGCCGGGCCCTGGAGGAGGGATAAGGCGTCGTCGTCGCTCAGCGATGGCCCAGCGATACGTTCGGCGCCGTGCCGGCCGCGATCAGTTGGTCGGCAACAACTTTGGCCTCGTCGACGGGGATGGCGAAGCCCACGCCGATCCAGCCCGTCGGACCGCCCGGATGAGTCGCGTTCATCGTTGCGATCGCAGAATTGAGCCCTATCAACGCACCGGTTGTGTCGATCAATGCGCCTCCGGAGCTGCCGGGGCTCATCGTGGCGTCCGTTTGGATCGCGTCAAGCACGGCATTACCGCTACCGGGGCCGACGATGCCCGACACCGGGCGGTGCAGCGCGCTGATGACCCCGGTGGTGACGGTGCCGTCCAGCCCGAGCGGCGCGCCGATGGCGATCACGTTTTGGCCCACATGAAGCCCGGCCGACGTTCCCATCGTGATCGGGCGCAGACCCGAAATGCCTTGCACGCGAACGACTGCGATGTCGGTCGAGGTATCGGCGCCGACGATGGCGAACGGCGCGGAGCGGCCGTCGGCGAAAGTCGCGGCGGTCTGGACCGCCATACCGGTTTGGCGCGGATCGGGCGCTGCCACAACGTGATTGTTGGTGAGAATGAATCCGTCGGCGCTCAGGACTACCCCGGAGCCCTCCTCGGTCTGATCGCCGATCGCCGTCTCCAGTTTGACCACGCTGGGAATCGCCCTGGCCGCCGCCTGCTCGACGGTTGCGGCCGCTGTACCGGCCGGCGGTTGGGTGGGCGCTGCCGGGGCGCTGACGGTGGGCGCGGCTGGGCGGAGTTCGACGACGCTGAAGGCGCCGACGGCGCCCGAGAACAGGGCAAGCGCCGCGGCGCCGAGGAGGAACCCGAACCGAGATCGCAGCCAGAGCACCCCACGTGACCGGTGTGGTCGCGGTGTTTCGTGGCGGCCGCCAGTCAATTCATGGCTGCCCGCGGGCCATTCGTGGCGGCCCACAGTGCGCAGGGGCCCGGTATGGGCATCGGTCGTCATCGTTAGCATCCGTAACACGTGTCGAATGCCCGTTTTTCGTCCGAAGAAACATCTACCGCAAGGCCTTGGCGTACAGCAGGGCGTCCAGCGGCTCGGGGGCGATGGTGGGGTACACGGCGTACCGAGTCAGCCGGCCCTCCAGCTCGAACCCGGCCCGCAGCAGCACCCGGGCCGACCGCTCGTTGTCGACATGGCAGGTGGCCCAGACGCGGTACACGCCCCGATCGGCCTGCAGCGCGTTCATCAGCAGGCCGAGCACCTCGGTCATGAATCCCTTGCCCCACCACCGCCGGCCGATGCAGTAGCCGATCTCGACCGAGTGCGGCACCGGGCGCCGGCAGCTGGTGAGTCCGATGACTTCGTCGCTGTGCCGCAACGCGATGGCCCACGTCCGTTCGTCGTCGCTGACGTTGAGCTTCTCGGCGATCACCCGCCGTGTCGCCGCCACGTCCTGGTGCGGCGTCCACTTCAGGTACTTGGTGACCTTCGGGTCGCGGGCGACCCGTTGGTAGAGCGCGCCGGCGTCGTCGAGCACGGGCGGGCGCAGCAGCAGCCGCGGCCCGGCGATGCGGTCAGGCGGGTAGTCGACCATCGCGTCAGAGCCCGAGCGCCTGATAGGTGCGGCGGACGAATTTCGGTTGCACCGATTGGAGTTTCGCCAGCGACGTGTTGCCGGCGATCGCCGCGGCCACGTCCGCGGACATGTCGGGCAGGTTCTGGACCAGATACAGCAGGATCAGGTCCGCGGTCGGGTCGGCCTGCCACCAGGTGCCGTAGGCGCCGGGCCAGCTGAAGGTGCCGAGCCCGCCCGGCCCGAACAGCGGCGCGCTCTTGGCCGGATCGGTCACCACCGACAGGTTCAGCCCGAAGCCGCGGCCCACCCAATAGGGCGCGCCCAGGAAGTTGTGCCGCTTTTGGTCGTCGGTGAGCCGGTCGGTGCGCATCATGCGGGCCGACTCCGGCGACAGCACCCGCACGCCGTCGACGGTCCCCTCGCCGAGCAGCATCCGCACGAAGCGCAGGTAGTCGTCGGCGGTCGACCACAGCCCGCCGCCGGCGTTGGGGAAGGACGGTGGCTTGATGTGCGGCGGCCCCATCGCGTCGTGGTGCAGCTGTCCCTGCCCGTCGAGCCGGTACATGGTCGCCGCGCGCCGGCGCCCTTCGGGGGACACGAAGAACCCGGTGTCGGGCATGCCCACCGGGCCCAGGATCCGTTCGTCTAGCACCTGGTGGAACGGCTTCCCCTCGATGCGGGAAGCGATGACTCCCAACAGGTCTATGGAATGGCTGTAGGTCAATCGGTCACCGGGCTGGTGGACCAGTGGCAGCTTGGCCAGCTCGGCCAGCCAGGCGTCGGGGCCCTGGTTGAACGGCAGCCGCACGTAGGCCTTGGCGATCGGCCCGGACACCGAGAAGCCGTAGGCCAGGCCGCTGGTGTGGGTGAGCAGGTCCTCGATCAGGATGGCCCGGCCCAGCGGATGCGTCCGGTGCAGCGGACCGTGCGGGTCGTCGAGCACCCACACGTCGGCGAACTCCGGCACCCAGCGCGTGATCGGATCTTTCAGCGCCAGCTTGCCGTCGTCGACCAGGCTCATCACCGCGGCCACCGTGACGGGCTTGGTCATCGACGCGATGCGAAACAGGGTGTCGCGCTGCATCGACAGGCCCGCGTCGACGTCGCGGTATCCGATCTCGTTGAGCTGCAGCACTTCTCCGCGCTGCCACACCACCGTCAACGCACCGGCGAGCAGGCCGGCGTCGCAGGCCTCGCGGAGGGAGGCCGCATTGCCGTCAAGATTCACCCCGTCGAGACTAATGTGGCGGTCGCTGGGCCTAAGCGCCGGCCGGACGGCAGGCACGCGAAAGGACGTCCTCGATCGTTTCTGCGTTCGCGTGTGGATCGCGCAGCCGCGCCGGACAGCGCCCCCACAGCAGCAGCGGCAGCTCGTGGGGCTGCAGCTCGATCGCTACGTCGGTGCCGTCCTGGGCCATCGAAAGTTCTTCCCCTGGTGTCACAGCCACCCCGGGCCGACCAGCGCTCCGCAGAACCATTGGCCGCGAGACCAAGTCAGATCTGCGCCATCGCCGCGCTTCCGCCAACGTGGACATCGCATCGAACACCGCAAGCGCATGGGTAACCATCGCCGGATCGGAGAGCGAGCGGATGCTGACATCGTCGTCGCCGACCAGATCCCATCGGTGCAGCACCGCTTCGCTATGGCTGTGCATGCGAAGCCGTTCGCCGGTCATGGCCCACCCCGTGTACATGATCGTGTCGTCCTCATCGAGGCCTGCCACAGCGGACTCGAAGCGAACGGCGTGCTGCACCAGCCGTTCTCGAAGCACGGCGTCGGGCATTGCCCGAAATGGCGGCTCGCGTTCTTCCCATGACCGCGTCGCCCTTGTGGGCTCACCCGCGAGGTGCTCCTCGATCAGGTTGGCTCGCTCCTCGGCGGCGGCCGCGACGTGCGCGGCGAGCTCGTGGGCGCTCCAGGCGGAGCACCACGTGGGCGCCGTCGGCTGTAAGCGGGACAAGCTCGAAATGAGCGCGCGCATGGCTTCGTCGCGCAGGCTCGCGGCGGCCTCCATGGCGTCCAGCCAACAGATAACCGGGTCTACGAGCTAGCGATTATTCGACATCACAGCCCGCGGCCGGTCAGCGCCGTTGCGCGCGCACGACCCAGAACGCCATCTCGATGTCGTTGCCGTCGAGTTCCCGGCGCACCGTCGCAGGCTCCAGCGATTCGATCTCCCAGCCCGCGCCGCCGAGAACGTCGCGCAGCGTCCGCTCGGACACCGCGGGCCGCGGCCGCTCCTCGTCGGGCGGCTGGGCGTCGGAGAAACAACTGAGCAGCAGGGTGGCGCCCGGCCGGGTGGCGCGGTGCGCCGCGGCCGCGTAGCTGCGCTTGCCGTCGTCGTCGAGGCAGTGGAACATGCCGCTGTCGACGATGGTGTCGAACGCGTCGGTGTAGCCCTCGAGCGTGGTGGAGTCGGCGACGGCGAACGTCACCTCGACCCCGGCGTCCGCGGCGCGCCGCTCGGCGGTTTTCAGCGCGGTCGGGGAGATGTCCAGACCGGTGACGTGGTGTCCGTTCTTGGCCAGGTAGATGGCGTTGTCGCCCAGCCCGCAGCCGACGTCGAGGACGTCGCCGCGGACCCAGCCGCCGTCCTGCCACGCGACGACAGTCTCCTTGGGCGCCTTGGTGTCCCACGGCGGCGTGGCCATGGCGGGCAGGCCCTCGGCCGGGCTTTCGCCGCGATACAGGGCATCGAAATCGAGAACCGGAAAACGAGAGGGATTTGAGGGGGAAGGCGCGCCTGTCATTTTTGCCAGGGTAGCGCGGAATGCTACGCTGCCGGGCAGTCGACATCCTTTAACGATCCGTCCAGAGAGGCGGAGAAGGAGGTCAAGGTCTCGCATGGGTGCCGCGGGTGATGCCGCCACCGGCAGGGAATTGATGTCTGCGGCCGACGTCGGTCGCACCATTTCGCGCATCGCGCATCAGATCATCGAAAAGACCGCGCTCGACAGTCCCGACGCGCCACGGGTGGTGCTGCTCGGCATCCCGACCCGCGGTGTGATCCTGGCCCAGCGCCTGGCCACCAACATCGGCGAATACAGCGGTGTCGAGGTCGGTCACGGCGCCCTCGACATCACGCTGTACCGCGATGACCTGATGCAAAAGCCGCCCCGCCCGCTGGAGGCCACGGCGATCCCGGCCGGCGGCGTCGATGACGCGCTGGTGATCCTCGTCGACGACGTGCTGTACTCCGGGCGCTCGGTGCGCTCGGCCCTGGACGCGCTGCGCGACGTGGGCCGGCCGCGCGCCGTGCAGCTGGCGGTGCTGGTCGACCGCGGCCACCGCGAATTACCGCTGCGCGCCGACTATGTCGGCAAGAACGTGCCGACCTCACGCACCGAGAGCGTGCACGTGCAACTCGCCGAGCACGACGGCCGCGACGGGGTGGTGATCTCCCGATGACCCGCCACCTGCTGACCGCCGGCGACCTCAGCCGCGACGACGCCACCGCCATCCTCGACGACGCGGACCGCTTCGCGCAGGCCCTGGTCGGCCGCGAGATCAAGAAGCTGCCGACGCTGCGCGGCCGCACCGTGATCACGATGTTCTACGAGAACTCCACCCGCACCCGGGTGTCGTTCGAGGTGGCCGGGAAGTGGATGAGCGCCGACGTGATCAACGTGAGCGCGGCCGGATCGTCGGTGGGCAAGGGCGAGTCGCTGCGCGACACCGCGCTGACGCTGCGGGCCGCTGGCGCCGACGCGCTGATCATCCGGCACCCGGCCTCCGGTGCCGCGCACCTGCTCGCCGACTGGACGGCGCCGGCGGACGGCGAGGGGCCGTCGGTCATCAACGCCGGCGACGGCACGCACGAACACCCGACGCAGGCGCTGCTCGACGCGCTGACCATCCGCCAGCGGCTCGGCGGCATCGAGGGCCGGCGCATCGTGATCGTCGGCGACATCCTGCACAGCCGGGTCGCGCGCTCCAACGTCGTGTTGCTGGACACCCTGGGCGCCGAGGTGGTGCTGGTGGCGCCGCCGACGCTGCTGCCGGTCGGCGTCGACGGCTGGCCGGCCACCGTCTCGTATGACTTCGACGCCGAGTTGCCCGCGGCCGACGCCGTGCTGATGCTGCGGGTGCAGGCCGAGCGGATGAACGGCGGCTTCTTCCCCTCGGTGCGCGAGTACTCGGTGCGCTACGGGCTTTCCGATCGGCGCCAGGCGATGCTTCCCGGCCATGCCGTGGTGCTGCACCCGGGGCCGATGGTGCGTGGCATGGAGATCGCGTCCTCGGTGGCCGATTCGTCGCAATCGGCTGTGTTGCAACAGGTTTCCAACGGTGTCCACGTCCGGATGGCCGTCCTGTTCCACGTGCTGGTCGGCGCGCAGGAGATCGCGGCATGAGCGTCCTGATCCGCGGCGTGCGCCCGTACGGCGAGGGTGACCGGGTCGACGTCCTGGTCGATGACGGCCAGATCGCCGAGATCGGGCCGGGTCTTGCCATTCCGGACACCGCCGACGTCATCGACGCCACCGACCACGTGCTGCTGCCCGGGTTCGTCGACCTGCACACCCACCTGCGCGAGCCCGGCCGCGAATACGCCGAGGACATCGAAACCGGTTCGGCGGCCGCGGCTTTGGGCGGCTACACGGCCGTGTTCGCGATGGCCAACACCAACCCCGTCGCCGACAGCCCGGTGGTCACCGACCACGTGTGGCACCGCGGCCAGCAGGTCGGCCTCGTCGACGTGCATCCCGTCGGCGCCGTCACCGTCGGGCTGGCCGGGGCCGAGCTCACCGAGATGGGCATGATGGCCGCCGGCGCCGCGCAGGTGCGCATGTTCTCCGACGACGGCATCTGCGTGCACGACCCGCTGATCATGCGCCGCGCCCTGGAGTATGCGACCGGGCTGGGGGTGCTGATCGCCCAGCACGCCGAGGAGCCCCGGCTGACGGTCGGCGCGGTCGCCCACGAGGGGCCCACGGCCGCGCTGCTGGGACTCGCGGGATGGCCGCGGGCCGCCGAGGAATCGATCGTCGCCCGCGACGCGCTGCTGGCCCGCGACGCCGGCGCCCGGGTGCACATCTGCCACGCCTCCACCGCGGGAACCGTCGAAATCCTGAAATGGGCCAAGGCGCAGGGCATTTCGATCACCGCCGAGGTCACGCCGCATCATCTGCTCCTCGACGACGCAAGACTGGCCAGCTACGACGGGGTCAACCGGGTCAACCCGCCGCTGCGCGAGGCCGCCGACGCGGTCGCGCTGCGTCAGGCGCTCGCCGACGGGGTAATCGACTGTGTGGCCACCGATCACGCCCCGCACGCCGAGCACGAAAAGTGCGTCGAGTTCTCCGCGGCGCGCCCCGGCATGCTGGGGCTGCAGACGGCCCTGTCCGTGGTGGCGAGCACGATGGTGACGCCCGGGTTGTTGACCTGGCGCGACGTCGCCCGGGTGATGAGCGAGAACCCGGCGCGCATCGTCGGCCTGCCCGACCACGGCCGGCCACTCGAGGTGGGGGAGCCGGCGAACCTGACCGTGGTGGACCCGGACGCCACCTGGACGGTCGCCGGCGGCGACCTGGCCAGCCGGTCGGCCAACACGCCATACGAGGCGATGACCTTGCCCGCCACCGTGACTGCGACCCTGCTGCGCGGCAAGATCACTGCCCGCGACGGGAAGAGTCCGGCATGAATTCGGGAACGCTGGTGGGGTCGCTGATCTTCGCGGCCGTGCTGGTGGTGGTGATCGCCGTGGTGATTCAGGTGATGATGCGTTCCTGGCAGCGCCGCGCGCAACGGCAGCAGGCGGTGATCGGGGAGTTGCCCGACATGCCCGACGAGGTGAGCTCCGCGACCCTGACGACCCGCGGCCTCTACTGCGGCTGCGCGGTCGCACCGGCCTGGAACGAGCGCATCGTCGCCGGCGATCTCGGCTATCGGAGCAAGGCGGTGCTGACCCGCTACCCCGAGGGGATCCTGTTGGAACGCGTTCGCGCCAAACCGATTTGGATTCCGGACGAGTCGATCGTGGCCATCCGCATGGAGCGCGCCATCGGAGCCAAGGTGGTGGCGCGCATTGGGATACTGGCGATCCGTTGGCGGCTGCCGTCGGGCGGCGAGATCGACACCGGATTCCGCGCGGACCACCGCGCCGACTACGACGCCTGGCTGTCAGACCCGCAGGAGGGAGCCGCGTGAGCAAGGCCCTACTGGTGCTCGAGGACGGCCGCGTCTTCACCGGCACGCCGTTCGGCGCGATCGGCCAAACCCTCGGGGAGGCGGTGTTTTCCACCGGCATGTCCGGCTATCAGGAGACGCTCACCGACCCCAGCTATCACCGGCAGATCGTGGTGGCCACGGCGCCGCAGATCGGCAACACCGGCTGGAACGAGGAGGACGCCGAGAGCCGCGGCGACAAGATCTGGGTCGCCGGCTACGCGGTGCGCGACCCGTCGCCGCGTGCGTCAAACTGGCGCGCCACCGGCACGCTGGACGACGAGCTGGTCCGGCAGAACATCGTCGGGATCGCCGGCATCGACACCCGCGCGGTGGTGCGGCACCTGCGCAGCCGCGGCTCGATGAAGGCCGGGGTGTTCTCCGGTGACGCGCTCGCCGAGCCCGCCGAACTGCTGGAGCGGGTGCGGGGCCAGCGGTCGATGCTGGGCGCCGATCTGGCCGGCGAGGTCAGCACCGACGGCACCTACATCGTCGAACCCGAAGGGCCGCAGCGGTTTACCGTGGCCGCGCTGGACCTCGGCATCAAGACCAACACCCCACGCAACTTCGCCCGTCGCGGCATCCGCAGCCATGTGCTGCCCGCATCGGCGACCTTCGAGCAGATCGCCGAGCTCAAGCCGGACGGCGTGTTCCTGTCCAACGGGCCCGGCGACCCGGCCACGGCCGACCACGTCGTCGGGCTCACCCGGGAGGTGATCGGCGCCGGAATCCCTTTGTTCGGAATCTGTTTCGGCAACCAGATCCTGGGCCGGGCGCTGGGCCTGTCCACCTACAAGATGGTGTTCGGTCACCGCGGCATCAACGTCCCCGTCATCGACCACGCCACCGGCCGGGTCGCGGTGACCGCGCAGAACCACGGGTTCGCGCTGGAAGGCGAGGCGGGCCAGTCGTTCGACACGCCGTTCGGGCCCGCGGTCGTCAGCCACACCTGCGCCAACGACGGGGTGGTCGAGGGCGTCAAACTCGCCGACGGAAAGGCATTTTCGGTGCAATACCACCCGGAGGCCGCCGCGGGTCCCCACGACGCGAATTATCTGTTCGACCAATTCGTCGACCTCATGGAAGGAAGCCGCTAGTGCCGCGGCGGACTGACCTCAACCACGTGCTGGTGATCGGCTCGGGGCCGATCGTCATCGGGCAGGCCTGCGAATTCGACTACTCCGGCACCCAGGCCTGCCGGGTGCTGCGCGCCGACGGGCTGCAGGTCAGCCTCGTCAACTCCAACCCGGCCACCATCATGACCGACCCGGAGTACGCCGATCACACCTACGTCGAACCGATCACCCCGTCGTTCGTGGAGCGGGTGATCGCCCAGCAGGCCGAGCGCGGCAACAAGATCGACGCGCTGCTGGCCACCCTCGGCGGGCAGACCGCGCTCAACACGGCCGTCGCCCTTTACGAGAACGGCGTGCTGGAGCGCTACGGCGTCGAACTGATCGGCGCGGATTTCGAGGCGATCCAGCGCGGCGAGGACCGGCAGCGGTTCAAGGACATCGTCGCCAAGGTCGGCGGCGAATCCGCCCGCAGCCGAGTGTGTTTCACGATGGACGAGGTCCGCGAGACCGTCGAGGATCTCGGCCTGCCGGTGGTGGTGCGGCCCAGCTTCACGATGGGCGGCCTGGGCTCGGGCATGGCGCATTCGGCCGAAGAGGTCGACCGGATGGCCGGTGCCGGGCTGGCCGCGAGCCCGAGCGCCAACGTGCTGATCGAGGAATCGATCTACGGCTGGAAGGAATTCGAGCTCGAGCTGATGCGCGACGGCCACGACAACGTCGTGGTGGTGTGCTCCATCGAGAACGTCGACCCGATGGGCGTGCACACCGGCGACTCGGTCACCGTCGCGCCGGCGATGACGCTGACCGACCGCGAATACCAGCGGATGCGCGATCTGGGCATCGCGATCCTGCGCGAGGTCGGGGTGGACACCGGCGGGTGCAACATCCAATTCGCGGTCAACCCGCGCGACGGCCGGCTGATCGTCGTCGAGATGAATCCGCGGGTTTCCCGATCGAGTGCGCTGGCCTCCAAGGCCACCGGCTTTCCGATCGCCAAGATCGCGGCCAAGCTGGCCATCGGCTACACCCTCGACGAGATCGTCAACGACATCACCAAGGAAACGCCCGCCTGCTTCGAGCCGACACTGGACTACGTCGTGGTCAAGGCGCCGCGGTTCGCGTTCGAGAAATTCCCCGGCGCAGATCCAACGCTGACCACGACGATGAAATCCGTCGGCGAGGCAATGTCGCTGGGCCGCAACTTCATCGAGGCGCTGGGCAAGGTGATGCGGTCGCTGGAAACGGGCCGTGCCGGCTTCTGGACGAAACCCGATCCCGACGGCCCAGAAGGAACAGTGGCCGAGGTGCTGGCCCGCCTGCAGACTCCGACCGAAGGCCGGCTCTACGACATCGAACTGGCGCTGCGGCTGGGCGCGTCGGTCGAGCAGGTCGCCGAGGCCAGCGGCGTCGACCCGTGGTTCGTCGCGCAGATCGGCGAGCTGGGAACGCTGCGCGCCGAGCTGGTCGCCGCCCCGGTGCTCGATGTCGACCTGCTGCGGCGGGCCAAGCACAGCGGGCTGTCCGACCGCCAGATCGCGGCCCTGAGACCGGAATTGGCCGGCGAGGACGGTGTCCGGTCCCTGCGCGAGCGCCTCGACATCCACCCGGTGTACAAAACGGTCGACACCTGCGCCGCGGAGTTCGAGGCCAAGACGCCCTACCACTACAGCAGCTACGAACTGGACCCGGCCGCCGAGACCGAGGTGGCGCCGCAGGCCGAGAGGCCCAAGGTGCTGATCCTGGGTTCGGGGCCGAACCGGATCGGCCAGGGCATCGAATTCGACTACAGCTGTGTGCACGCGGCAACCACGTTGAGCCAGGCCGGTTTTGAAACGGTGATGGTCAACTGCAACCCGGAGACGGTGTCCACCGACTACGACACGGCCGACCGGCTGTACTTCGAGCCGCTGACCTTCGAGGACGTGCTGGAAGTATTCCGTGCGGAATCCCAGTCCGCGGCGGGCGGCCCCGGGGTGGTCGGGGTCATCGTGCAACTCGGCGGGCAGACGCCGCTGGGACTGGCCCAGCGGCTCTTCGACGCCGGGGTTCCCATCGTGGGCACCCCGCCGGAGGCCATCGACCTGGCCGAGGACCGCGGCGCGTTCGGTGACGTGCTGCGTACCGCCGGGCTGCCCGCGCCGAAATACGGCACCGCAACGACTTTCGACCAGGCCCGCCGGATCGCCGCGGACATCGGCTACCCGGTGCTGGTGCGGCCGTCGTACGTGCTGGGCGGGCGCGGCATGGAGATCGTCTACGACGAGGAGACGCTGCGCGGCTACATCACCCGCGCCACCGAGCTGTCGCCCGAGCACCCGGTGCTCGTCGACCGTTTCCTGGAGGACGCGGTGGAGATCGACGTCGACGCGCTGTGCGACGGCGCCGAGGTCTACATCGGCGGCATCATGGAGCACATCGAGGAGGCCGGCATCCACTCCGGGGACTCGGCCTGCGCGCTGCCGCCGGTGACGTTGGGCCGCAGCGACATCGAGAAGGTCCGCCGCGCCACCGAGGCCATCGCGCACGGCATCGGCGTGGTGGGTCTGCTCAACGTGCAGTACGCCCTCAAGGACGACGTGCTCTACGTCCTGGAGGCCAACCCGCGTGCCAGCCGCACGGTTCCGTTCGTGTCGAAGGCCACGGCGATTCCACTCGCGAAGGCGTGCGCCCGGATCATGCTGGGCGCCACCATTTCCCAGCTGCGCGACGAGGGAATGCTGGTGCCGGACGGGGACGGTGCCCACGCGGCGCTGAACGCGCCGATCGCGGTCAAGGAGGCGGTGTTGCCGTTCCACCGGTTCCGCCGCGCGGACGGGGCGGCCATCGATTCGCTGCTGGGCCCGGAGATGAAGTCGACGGGCGAGGTGATGGGGATCGACCGCGACTTCGGCAGCGCCTTCGCCAAGAGCCAAACCGCCGCCTATGGATCGCTACCGGCCGAGGGCACCGTGTTCGTCTCGGTCGCCAACCGCGACAAGCGGTCGCTGGTGTTTCCCGTCAAGCGGCTGGCCGATCTGGGCTTCCGCGTTCTCGCCACCGAAGGCACCGCGGAGATGTTGCGCCGCAACGGGATTCCTTGCGACGAGGTTCGAAAGCACTTCGAGCCGCCGCAGCCGGACCGGCCCGCGGCGTCCGCCGTCGACGCGATCAAGGCCGGCGAGGTCGACATGGTGATCAACACCCCCTACGGCAACTCCGGCCCGCGCATCGACGGTTACGAAATCCGCTCGGCCGCGGTGGCCGTGAACATCCCGTGCGTCACGACGGTGCAGGGCGCGTCGGCCGCCGTGCAGGGCATCGAAGCGGGGATCCGTGGCGACATCGGCGTGCGGTCGCTGCAGGAACTGCACAGCGTCATCGGTCCGGGTGGCGCAAAGTGACGGGGTTCGGCGCCCGGCTGGCCGCGGCCAAGCTGGCCCGCGGGCCGCTGTGCCTGGGCATCGACCCCCATCCCGAGCTGCTGCGGGCCTGGGACCTGCCGACCACCGCCGACGGGCTGGCCGCGTTCTGCGACATCTGCATCGAGGCCTACGCCGGCTTCGCCGTCGTCAAGCCGCAGGTGGCGTTCTTCGAGGCCTACGGCGCCGCGGGATTCGCGGTCCTCGAGCGCACCATCGCAGCGCTGCGCTCCGCGGGAGTGCTGGTGCTGGCCGACGCCAAGCGCGGCGACATCGGGACGACGATGGCCGCCTACGCCGAGGCGTGGGCGGGCGATTCGCCGCTGGCCGCCGACGCCGTGACGGCCTCGCCGTACCTGGGCTTCGGCTCGCTGCGGCCGCTGCTGGAAGCCGCCGCGGCGCACGACCGCGGGGTGTTCGTGCTGGCGGCAACCTCCAACCCGGAGGGCGGCACGGTGCAGCGCGCCACCTTCGACGGCCGGACGGTGGCGCAGCTGATCGTCGACCAGGCGGCGGTGGTCAACCGTTCCGCCACGGTGCCCGAGCCCGGATACGTCGGCGTGGTGCTCGGCGCGACAGTGTTCGAGGCGCCCGACGTCAGCGAGCTGGGCGGACCGGTGCTGGTGCCCGGGCTAGGGGCGCAGGGCGGGCGCCCCGAGGCGCTCGCCGGCCTGGGCGGGGCGGCGCCCGGCCAGCTGCTGCCCGCGGTCGCGCGCGAGGTGCTGCGGGCCGGACCGAGCGTGGGGGACCTGCGGGCGGCGGGCGAACGGATGCTCGACGCCGTCGCGTACCTGTCCACGCTGTAGGCGCTGCCTCAGTCCGACGCCACCGCCGTGCCGGGTCTCGCGGTTTCGACGATGACTGTCGTGGCCTTGACGACGGCCACGGCGACGCTGCCCGGCTGCAGCTTCAACTCGTCGGCGGCAGCGGTGCTCATCAGCGACACGACGGTGAAGGGACCGCACTGCATTTCGACCTGGGTCATGACCTTGTCGCGGGTGACCTCGGTGACCAGGCCGACGAACCGGTTGCGGGCGGAGCTGCCGATGCTCAGCGGATCCGGCGGCGGCGTCGGCGCGTTGGTCCGGGCAAACTCGGCGAGGTCCTCGCTGGCGATCACCTTGCGCCCGGCCGCGTCCAGACCCACCGCCAGCGTGCCGTTGTTGATCCATCGCCGGACGGTGTCGTCGCTGACTCCCAGCAGCTCGGCCGCCTGACGGATGCGCAGACTCGGCACGGCCCGATCGTATCAACCGGCCCCAAGTTTGTTTGCTGGGTCCGAGGCGCAAAGCCGCGGCCCGGCCCGGTGGCCGGCGACGAATGCGGCTGCCGCCGCGGCCGGCCCTCGGGCCGGGGTCCCGGCATTTCGATCGCGCGGTCGGGCGGGTCGGGGTGCGCCCGGCGCGCCCGGGAAGGCGGCCGAAGGGCCGCGAAAGCAGCGATTCCGGGCCGGGCCACCGGCGCTTCGGCGGGCGGAAACGCGGCCGAAATCGCCGTCGCGGGGTCGCCGACCTGCCGCTGACCGTGGCGCGACACGCGCGACACGCCATGCGAAATTGCGAGATCCGCCGCACGAGTTCTCGCGACCGTCGGCGCCGCCGGCCGCGAGTCCCGGCGGCTCGGCGCCCGACGGCGGTGCGGCGCCACAAAATCCCAGGTAGAGGGCCGAAAATGGCGCAAAATCGCCGGGCCGATGGCCCCGAAATGGCGCCGTGTCCAGCCGGTTTCCGGGCCCCCAAAGGGACCCCCGGCCTGACCCGCACGGCGGGTCGACCTGCCCATTTACCCCAATAACCAGGGGGGTCGGGTTAGATTTCGTCAGGAAGCCTGAGTACGGTCGTCTCCGCTGGCTGAAGTACCCGGCAGAGACACAAGATCGAGAGATTGATCAGATACGGAGGAATCGTGGCCCTTCCCCAGTTGACCGACGAGCAGCGCGCGGCCGCGTTGGAGAAGGCGGCTGCCGCACGTCGAGCGCGAGCAGAGCTCAAGGACCGGCTGAAGCGCGGTGGCACCAGCCTGACCCAGGTGCTCAAGGACGCCGAGACCAACGAAGTCTTGGGCAAGATGAAGGTTTCTGCGCTGTTGGAGGCTTTGCCGAAGGTGGGCAAGGTCAAGGCGCAGGAAATCATGACCGAGCTGGAAATCGCGCCGACTCGCCGTCTGCGTGGTCTCGGCGACCGTCAGCGCAAGGCCCTGCTGGAAAAGTTCGGCTCCTAACCCGGCCGCGCGATGCAGGCCGAACGGCCTGTGCGGGCACCGACCCAGGAGCGCCGATGAGCGCGAGCGGGGGACCGGACGTCGAGTACGGGGCGCGTCCCGAGCCGATCGGCAACGGACGCGTGGTCGTGCTGTCCGGTCCCTCCGCGGTCGGCAAGTCCACGGTGGTCCGCTGCCTGCGTGAGCGGATCCCCAACCTGCATTTCAGCGTTTCCGCCACGACGCGGGCGCCGCGGCCCGGGGAGGTCGACGGCGTCGACTACCACTTCGTGAGCCCCGCCCGCTTTCAAGAACTCATCGACGAGGGCGCCCTGCTGGAGTGGGCCGAGATCCACGGCGGGCTGCACCGATCGGGCACCTTGGCCGAGCCGGTGCGCGCCGCCGCGGCGTCCGGGCGCCCGGTGCTCATCGAGGTCGATCTGGCCGGGGCCAGGGCCGTCAAGCGGGCGATGCCCGAAGCGATTGCGGTGTTTCTGGCGCCACCCAGCTGGGAGGACCTGGAGTCCAGGCTCGTGGGCCGCGGCACCGAGACGCCCGAGGTGATCCAGCGCCGGCTGGACACCGCCCGCGTCGAGCTGGCGGCACAGGACGACTTCGACGAGGTCGTGGTCAACAGTCGATTGGAGTCTGCGTGCGCGGAATTGGTATCCTTGCTGGTGGCAACCGCGCCTGGCCCGGATTGAGCCGCCTGGTCAGCGCCGGACCCAAACCGATCACGCATCGAGTTTCCCACCGCTTCTACGCCGCCAGGAGATTTTCTTAAGTGAGCATTCCGCAGTCCGACGCGTCGCTAGCCGCCGTGCCCGCCCTGGATCAGTTCGATCCGTCGTCAACTGGGCAGGGCGCCTACGACACCCCGTTGGGCATCACCAACCCGCCCATCGACGAATTGCTGGACCGCGTCTCGAGCAAGTACGCGCTGGTGATCTACGCGGCCAAACGGGCCCGGCAGATCAACGACTACTACAACCAGCTCGGCGAAGGCATCCTCGAGTACGTGGGTCCGCTGGTAGAGCCCGGGCTGCAGGAAAAGCCGCTGTCCATCGCGATGCGCGAGATCCACGCCGACCTGCTCGAACACACCGAGGGCGAGTAACAGGCCGGGCGCGCTGTGGACCGCAAGCGGATCGTCGTCGGCGTCTCCGGTGGCATCGCCGCCTACAAGGCGTGCACCGTCGTTCGTCAGCTCGCCGAGGCCGGTCATGAGGTCCGCGTCATCCCCACCGAATCCGCGTTGCGCTTCGTCGGGGCCGCCACTTTCGAGGCGCTTTCCGGACAGCCGGTCCACACCGGCGTCTTCTCCGACGTTCCCGAGGTGCCGCATGTGCGGCTGGGGCAGCAGGCCGACCTGGTCGTCGTCGCACCCGCCACCGCCGACCTGCTGGCCCGGGCCGTGCACGGCCGCGCCGACGACCTGCTGACCGCGACGCTGCTCACGGCGCGATGTCCGGTGCTGTTCGCACCCGCGATGCACACCGAGATGTGGTTGCACCCGGCCACCGTCGACAACGTGGCGACTTTGCGCCGCCGCGGGGCAGTTGTGCTGGAACCCGCATCCGGGCGCCTCACCGGCGCCGACAGCGGGGCCGGACGGCTGCCCGAGGCCGAGGAGATCACCACACTTGCCCACCTGCTGCTGGAGCGCCACGACGCGTTGCCCTACGACCTCGCCGGCTGCAAGCTGCTGGTGACCGCCGGTGGCACCCGCGAACCGATCGATCCCGTCCGTTTCGTCGGCAACCGCAGCTCCGGCAAGCAGGGCTACGCAGTCGCCCGGGTCGCCGCGCAGCGCGGCGCCGAGGTCACCCTGATCGCCGGGCACACCGCCGGCCTCATCGACCCCGCCGGCGTCCACGTCGTCCACGTCAGTTCGGCGCAGCAGCTCGGGGAGGCGGTGTCCAAGCACGCCCCCGACGCCGACGTGCTGGTGATGGCGGCCGCGGTGGCCGACTTCCGGCCCGCGCAGGTTGCCGCCGCCAAGATCAAAAAGGGTGGCGACGACCCGCCCACGATCGAGCTGGTGCGCAACGACGACGTGCTGGCCGGCGCGGTGCGCGCGCGCGCCCACGGCGAGCTGCCCAACATGCGGGCCATCGTGGGGTTCGCCGCCGAGACCGGCGACGCCAACGGCGATGTGCTCTTTCATGCCCGAGAGAAGTTGCGGCGCAAGGGCTGTGACCTGTTGGTCGTCAACGCCGTGGGCGACGGCAGGGCGTTCGAGGTGGACAGCAACGACGGCTGGCTGCTGGCGTCCGACGGCGCCGAGTCCGCGCTGCAGCACGGTTCCAAGACGCTGATGGCCAGTCGTATCGTTGATGCGATCGTGGCGTTTCTGCACCACACGGGCTAGCGATACGGTTGCATGCGCCCGGCTGGGCCGGTTGAGCCTAGGGCGTTAAAATAATTTGTCTAACTAAGTTTTGGGTGAGGGTGACTGGAAGGATGACAGAGTGAGCGAGAAGGGTCGGCTGTTTACCAGTGAGTCGGTGACCGAGGGACATCCCGACAAAATCTGTGACGCGATCAGCGACTCGGTCCTCGACGCGCTTTTGGCGGAGGACCCCCGCTCACGTGTCGCGGTCGAGACCCTGGTGACCACCGGGCAGGTGCACGTCGTGGGCGAGGTGACGACGACGGCGAAAGAGGCGTTCGCGGACATCACGAACACGGTGCGCGCGCGCATCCTGGAGATCGGCTACGACTCGTCGGACAAGGGCTTCGACGGCGCGTCGTGCGGCGTGAACATCGGCATCGGCGCGCAGTCGCCCGACATCGCGCAGGGCGTCGACACCGCCTACGAGGCCCGCGTCGAGGGCGAGCAGGATCCGCTGGACCTCCAGGGGGCCGGCGACCAGGGCCTGATGTTCGGCTACGCGATCAACGACACCCCGGAGCTGATGCCGCTGCCCATCGCGTTGGCGCACCGCCTGTCGCGGCGGCTGACCGAGGTCCGCAAGAACGGCACGCTGCCCTACCTGCGGCCGGACGGCAAGACGCAGGTCACCATCGAGTACGAGGACGACGTGCCGGTCCGGCTGGACACCGTGGTCGTGTCCACCCAGCACGCCGACGGCATCGACCTGGAGAAGAAGCTGGATCCCGACATCCGGGAGCACGTGCTGAAGACCGTGCTGGCGGACCTTGCACACGAGACGCTGGACTCGTCGGCGACCCGGGTGCTGGTCAACCCGACGGGGAAGTTCGTCCTCGGCGGCCCGATGGGGGACGCCGGCCTGACCGGCCGCAAGATCATCGTCGACACCTACGGCGGCTGGGCCCGCCACGGCGGCGGCGCCTTCTCCGGCAAGGATCCGTCCAAGGTGGACCGTTCGGCGGCGTACGCGATGCGCTGGGTGGCAAAGAACATCGTCGCCGCCGGCTTGGCGGAGCGGGTCGAGGTGCAGGTGGCCTACGCCATCGGCAAGGCCGCCCCGGTCGGGCTGTTCATCGAGACGTTCGGCACCGCGATCGTCGACCCGGTCAAGATCGAGAAGATCGTGCCCGAGGTGTTCGACCTGCGGCCCGGCGCGATCATCCGCGACCTGGACCTGCTGCGCCCGATCTACGCGCAGACCGCCGCCTACGGGCACTTCGGCCGCACCGACGTCGAGCTGCCGTGGGAGCAGCTGAACATGGTCGACGAGCTCAAGCGCGCTATCTAGGCAGCGGGTGGTCGGGCTCTAACGCGGGCAGGCCGTCGATGCTGCGCCGATTGCGTTCGACCAGGCGAACATAGGACTCGGCGGGCGCCTTGGCGTGATGCGCGTCGAGCACCGGCCGCTCGTCGACCAGGTCGTAGTAGGGCACCGCGAACCCGCAGGCGTCGGCGATGCGCTCGAGGTCGATCACGATGATGGCCCGCACGCCGGGATGTTCGCCATCGAAATGCGTTCGCAGGCCCTCGAATTCGGCGTCATCGGGCCGGATCGCGCGGCCGGTGCCGAACAATCGCAGGATCCGCGAGTTGCGGGTGAACGAGCAGAACATGATGGTGATGCGGCCGTTGTCGCGCAGGTGGGCGATGGTTTCCACGCCGCTGCCGAACATGTCCAGGTAGGCCACGGTGTGGTCGTCCAGCACCGCGAACGTGTCCCGATACCCCTTGGGGGAGAGGTTGATTCGGCCGCCTTCGGACGGAGCGGTGGCCACGAAGAACACGGCCTGCTCGCCGATGAACTCCCGCAGCGACTCGTCGATACGCGAAAACTCTTTCGCCACGCGTCGAAGCTTAATGCAAGGCCGCAACCGAATTTGCGGTCTAGCCGGTGAATCGGTAGTCGTCGAGGTCGAAACGCCGGCTGCGCCAGTAGGTCTGCAACGTGGTGGCCGGGCGCAGCGGCACGTCGCCGTTCTTGTCGAAGTAGTAGCTGTTGGCCTGCCGGCAGCTGTCCTGCCAGAAGATCTGCCGGTGTCGCTTGCGCATCATCTCGGCGAAGTAGCGGTCGTTGGCCTCCTCGGTGACCTCGACCCGCGTCGCGCCCTTGCGCCGCGCGTGCTTCAGGCACCGCACGATGTGGTGGGTCTGGGTCTCGATCAGCGCGAAATACGACGAGCCGACGTAGCCGTAGGGGCCGAATACGGTGAACATGTTGGGGAAACCGGGAATGCTGACGCCCTCGTAGGCCTGCAGGCGATGCTCGTCCCAGAAGCGGCTCAACGACCGGCCGCCGCTTCCGGTGACCGCGAAGGTCGGGACGTTGTCGGTGTCCATCACCTTGAAGCCCGTCGCCAGGATCAGCACGTCGACCTCGTGGTTTTCGCCGTCGGTGGTGGCCACCGCCGCAGGGGTGATCTTGTCGATCGGTTCGGTGACCAGCCGAACGTTGTCGCGGTTGAAGGTGGCCAGATACGTGTTGTGGAAGCCCGGCCGTTTACAGCCCACGGCGTAGCGCGGCGTGAGTTGCTCGCGCACCGCCGGGTCGTGGACCTGCTGACGCAGGTAGCGCAGCCCGGCCGACTCCATCCTCTTGGCCACCGGAAACACGGTGAAGTACTGCACCGCGATCGGGAAGGTCACCTCGACGAAAGCCTGGGTGATCAGCCGCTGCACGACTTTGCCGCCGGGGATGCGCATCGCCCAGCGCGCCGGTGCGGGCAGCGGGACGTCGAACTTCGGGAAGCACCAGATCGGGGTGCGCTGAAACACGGTGAGCTGCTTGACGATTGGGGCGATCTCGGGGATGACTTGCACCGCCGACGCGCCGGTGCCGATGATCGCAACGCGCTTGCCCGTGAGGTCCTGCGCGTGATCCCACCGCGCGGTGTGCATGGTGATGCCGGCGAACGAGTCCACGCCGTCGATATCGGGCAGATTCGGCACGGTCAGCACGCCGCTGGCGCTGATCAAGAACCTGGCGGTGATTTCGCCGCCGGGGTCGGTCTGCACCCGCCACAGCGATCGCTCGTCGTCGAACTCGGCGGAAAGCACCTTGGTGTTGAACCGGATCCGCGACCGGATGTCGTACTTGTCCACGCAGTGTTCGGCGTAGGCCTTCAGCTCGTGGCCCGGGGCGTAGGTTCGCGACCAGCGCGGGCTCTGCTCGAACGAGTACTGGTAGGAAAACGACGGAATGTCCACGGCGATACCGGGATAGGTGTTCCAGTGCCAGGTGCCGCCGACACCGTCGCCGGCCTCGACCACGAGGTAATTGGGCAGCCGGGCCTTGTCGAGCTTGATCGCGGCGCCGATACCGGAGAACCCGGCGCCGACGATCAGGGCATCGTAGTCGAGGTTCATGCGCGTGGCTTTCCGATCACGTGCACTCCGTCCTTCGGTCGTAGCGTCAGCGTCGCCTCGAGTTCGACGGGCGGGCCTGGCGCGAGGTCAAAGGTAAAGCGCTGACTCATGATCGCCGCCATCAGCACCATCTCCATCATCGCGAAACTCTGCCCGATGCAGATGCGCCGGCCGCCGCCGAACGGCAGGTACGCCGAGCGGGGCCGGTCGGATGGTGTGCAAAAACGGTTGGGATCGAACGTCTCTGGGTCGGGCCACCAGCGCGGGTCGTGGTGAATGTGATGGATCGGGATGAGGACGGTGGTGCCGCGACGGATGTGGTGGCCGCCGATCACGTCCTCCTCGATGGCCCGCCGCGAGATGGTCCACACTGCCGAGTAGTAGCGCTGCGATTCCTGCAGGCACGCGGTGGTCCACGGCAGCCTGCCCAGGTCGTCGGCAGTAGGTCGGCGAGCGCCGAGCACGTCGTCGATCTCGGCGAGCATCCGGTCGCGGGCGTCGGGGTGCTGCGCCATCAGATACCAGAACCAGGACATGGCGTTGGCGGTGGTCTCGTGGCCGGCGAGCATGAACGTCAGGGCCTCGTCGCGGATCCGCTGACGGGGCCAGCGCCCACCGTCGGCGCGCAGCAGCACGTTGAGCAGGTCCGCGGAGTCGGTCGGGTGCAGCATCCGGTGATCGATCACGGCGTTGACCGCGCGGTCGAGGGTCAGCGTGATGTCCTGCATGTCGCGCAGCGGCGGCGGCATGCGGACGCCGGAGAAGGCCAGCCAGTGCAGCGCGTCGTAGACGGGGGGCGGCATCAGGCCCCACAGCCCGAGTCGTTGCAGCCGCTCGGCATGCCGCAGCCCGCGCCTCGCCAGGTCGTTCATGCCTTCCACCAGCGGCCCGAAGTCCTGGCTGAACAGGGAATTGGCGACCACGCGCAGCGTCGCCTCGACCATCGTCTGGTGGATGTCGAAGCGGGTGCCCGTCGGCAGCTCGTCGGTGACGGCCGCGATGGGGTCGATCATCAGGTCGACGATGCCGTTCAGGTGGCGCCGGGCGAAGGTCGGGTTCAGCTGGCCGCGGTGCGCCGCCCAGGAATCGCCCTCGTCGGTGAGCAGGTTGATGCCGGCGGTGGCGCGTATCGGCTCGTATTCGGATGACTTGACGTATTTCAGCCGCGCCTCGTGTAGCACGTGATCGACGTAGTCGGGGTGACTGATCGAGACGAAACGCCTACTGGCGCAGCGGAATCGAACGATATCGCTGCCGGATATCCGGCTCATGAATCCGTCGCCCACGTCGAATCCGACGGTGAGGGCCTCGCGCGTCATCGTCCAAAAGCTCAGGCGTCTGGCGGGGCCCGCCAGCGGCCGCTCAGCGGTGAGGGTCGCCATGACTCAACTGTAGGGGTGACGCCGGCGCCGAGTAATGAGATTATCGGACAAGGAGTTGGGAGTTTAGGACATCGCATGGACCAGCCGCCGACGCTGAGTCACACCGTGCACGCGACCCGGGTGCTGTGCGAGGTGGCCAACGAACACGGGGTGCCGACCAGCGAGGTGCTGGCGGGCACCGCCATCGGCCCTGCCGACCTGAACAACCCCGACACCATGGTCAGCGCCCTCGACGAGATCGAGGCGGTGCGCCGCGTGCTCGCCCGACTTCCGGGCGAGGCCGGCATCGGCGTCGATGTGGGCAGCCGGTCCACGCTTACCCATTTGGGATTGTTCGGGTTTGCCGTCATGTCGTGCGGCACCCTTCGGGAACTGTTTTCCATCGCGATGCGCTATTTCGCGCTGACCACGATGCAGATCAACCTCGCGTTGTTCGAAACCGCCGAGGAGTGCGTGATCGAGCTTGACGCCGGCCACCTGCCCGCGGATGTGCGGGGCTTCTTCATCGAGCGCGACATCGCTGGAATCCTAGCGACCACAAACACTTTCGTGCTGCCGGTCGCGGAGAAATACGCCGACCAGGTATCAGCCGAACTGGCGGTCGACGAGGAACTGCTGCGGCCGCTGCTCGACGTCGTCCCCGTGCACGACGTCGCGTTCGGCCGGGCGCACAACCGGGTGCGCATTCCGCGCGCCATGTTCGACGAGCCGCTGCCGCAGGCGGACCGGCACACGCTGGAAATGTGCATGGCGCAGTGCGACGTGCTGATGCAGAACAGCCAGGGCCGGCGAGGGATCACCGCGCTCGTGCGCAGCAAGCTGTTCCGCGATTCCGGTGTGTTCCCAACGCTTCCCGACGTCGCCGAGGAGCTCGACGTGCACCCGCGAACGCTGCGCCGGCGGCTCGCCGAGGAAGGAACGTCGTTCCGCGCGCTGCTCAACGAAGCGAGATCCACCGTGGCCGTGGACTTGCTGCGCAATGTCGGGCTGACGGTCGAGGAGGTGTCCACCCGGCTGGGTTACACCGAAGTCTCGACGTTTTCGCACGCGTTCAAACGCTGGTATGGCGTTGCGCCCAGCGCGTATTCACGCCAGGGCTAAGCGCCTTAGGGGTGCAGCGCCTTCTTCAGCGCCGCCAGCCCGCGGTTGGTGGCCTCGGCGGCCGCGGGGATCACGAGGGCGAAGCTGGCGTAGCCGTGCACCAGGGTCGGCTCGTTGCTCAGTTCGGCGGGCACGCCCGCGGCGTTGAGCAGCTGCGCGTAGCGGGCGCCGTCGTCGCGCAGCGGATCGTGTTCGGCGGTCCCGATGTAGGCGGGCGGCAGACCGGACAGGTCGGGGGCGTTGGCCGGGGCGAGGGTTACCGGCAGCGTCGTGGGGTCGCTGATATCGATGCCGGGCAGGTACCAGGGCAGAAAGGCGTCGATGACGTCGCGGTCCAGGATCGGCGCGGTGGCGTTCTCGGTGTACGACGGCAGTGACAGGTCGGCGGTGACAACGGGGTACCACAGCAGCTGGAACGCCAGCTGGGGCCCGGCGTTCTCGCGCGCGAGGTGCGCCATGACCGCGGCGAGGTTGCCGCCCGCCGAGTCGCCGGCGACGGCGATTCGGTCCGGGTCGCCGCCCAGCTCGGCGGCGTGCTCGGCGACCCACTGCAGCGCGGCCCAGGAATCGTTGACGGCGGCGGGGAACGGATGTTCCGGCGCGAGCCGGTAGTCGACGGACACCACGATGGCGTCGGCGCCGACGGCGTGCGCGCGGGCGACGGGCTCGTGGGTGTCCAGGTCGCCCAGCGCGAATCCGCCGCCGTGATAGAAGACGACGATCGGCGACGGCGTATCCACCCCGGCCGGCCAGTAGATCCGAACGGGAATGTCGCCGAGCTCGCCGTGCCCGACCGTCCGCTCCTCGACCCGCAGCTGCGGAAGCATTTCCACCGGCACCTGAAGCTGCTTGAGCCGCGCGCGGGCGACCTCCACGCCGTCGGTTGCCTTGAAGGTCATCGGGTAGGCGTCGAGCAGCGCCTTGAACGTCGGATCGATGCCTGGTCGGGCGATGGTGGGCTCAATCATTGGTACAACATACGCCAGGGATTTACCTGTACAGCGCATTGCGCAGCGCCGCGAGGCCGCGCTCCAGCGCGGCGGTGGCCGCGGGGACCACGCCGGCGTAGCCGAGGTAGCCGTGCACCATCGTCTCGGCGTTGTGCACCTCCACGGGCACACCGGCGGCGGCCAGCAGCTCGCCGTACCGGATGCCGTCGTCGCGCAGCGGATCGTGGCCGGCGACACCGATGTAGGCGGGCGCCACGCCGGTCAGGTCTTTCGCCCGGCCCGGCGCTACCCCGGGAGGCGGATCGGACAGGTCGATTTCGCCGGCGTACCACCGGGAGAACGCGGCGACGGCGCGGGTGTCGAGTATTGGCGCCGAGGCGTTCTCGGTGAACGACGGCAGCGAGGGGTCCCACATCGCGGACGGATACCACAGCAGCTGAAAAACCAACGCCGGTCCGCCCTTGCCGGCGCGGGCGCGTTGGGCCATCACCGCCGAGATGGTGCCGCCCGCCGAATCGCCGGCCACCGCCATCCGGGCACGGTCGGCGCCGATCTCGGTGCCGTGCTCGGCGACCCAAAGCGTTGCGGCCCAAGCGTCTTCGATCGCGGCCGGGTACGGGTGCTCGGGCGCCAACCGGTAGTCGACGGACACCACGATCGCGTCCGCGCCCACCGCGTGCTGCCGGCACTCGCCGTCGTGGGTGTCGAGGTCGCCCACGACGAAGCCGCCGCCATGAAAAAACACGACGACCGGCCAGCCGATGCTCGGCGGGGTGGCTTCGGAATCGGTTGGCGGCCAATAGATCCGGATGCCGACGGGGCCCGCCGGGCCGTCGATGGTCCGGTCCTCGACCCGCAATTCGGGATGGAAGGAGCGGCGCGGCAGGTCGCGGAACCGCTGGCGCGCAGCATCGATGCCGTCGTCGGTCGATAGCCGGAACGGAACCGCATCCAGTACCTTCAGCAGGATGGGGTCGATCTCGTCGGCTTTTTTCTCCAAGTCGGGCATGGAGGTACCGTACGCATCCCGCCTGGTGGCCGGGTGTTGGGTGGTGGCCGGCTGGGCGGGACTGGCCTACGGCATCTACCTGACGGTGATCGCATTGCGCTCGCCCCCGGGCATCGAGCTGACCGGTCATTGGGTGCTGCAGCCGCCGTTCAAGGCATCGATGGCGCTGTTGCTGACGGTCGCCGCGGTGGTTCACGCCATCGTGCGCGAGCGGCGCTGGCTGATGCCGGCGCTGCTGCTGTCGGCCGTCGGCGACTGGCTGCTCGCGATCCCGTGGTGGGGGCCGTCCTTCGTCGGCGGGCTGGCCGCGTTCCTGTTGGCGCACCTGTGTTTTCTGGGCGCGCTGCTTCCACTGGCGCGCGCACGATCACGGCCGCGCCTCGCCGCCGCCGCGGTGATGTGCGTGGCGGCGACGTCACTGCTGGCATGGCTGTGGCCGCATCTGGGCAAGGACAAGCTTGCGGTCACGGCCTACATCGTCGTGCTGACCGCCATGGTGTGCGCGGCACTGCTGGCGGAGCTGCCGACGATATGGACCGCAGTGGGGGCCGTGTGTTTCGCCGTGTCGGACGCGATGATCGGCATCGGCCGGTTCATCCTGGGCAACGAGGCGCTCGCGGTGCCGATCTGGTGGGCGTACGCCGCGGCCCAGATCCTGATCACCGCCGGTTTCTTTTTCGGTCGAGAACAACCCGCCGATGACAGCCCCGAGGACCTTGAAAGCCAAGGGTAGCAACACGTCTCGCGAGGCAGCGTGACTGCCAAACCGCGCACACCCGTCGAGGTGGAGCCCATCGCCAGGGTGCTGCCGATGCTGTCGGTCCCGCACCTGGATCGCGAATTCGACTACCTGGTCTCGGCCGAGCAGTCCGACGATGCGCAGCCGGGGGTCCGGGTGCGGGGGCGTTTTCACGGCCGGCTGGTCGACGCGTTCCTGCTCGAGCGCCGCAACGACACCGATCACGCCGGCAAGCTGGGTTGGCTCGATCGTGTCGTGTCGCCCGAGCCGGTGCTGACCGCGGAGATCCGTCGCTTGGTCGACGCGGTGGCCGCGCGGTACGCCGGCACCCGGCCGGACGTGCTGCGCCTGGCCATTCCGGCCAGGCACGCCAGGGTGGAGCGGGAAACCGCGGCGCCCCCGCACCCGGCGCCCCCGGCACCGGTCGACCCGTCGGGGTGGGAGCTCTACGCCCGCGGCGGGCAATTCCTGGCGGCCCTGGCCGAGTCGCGTGCGGCGCGCGCGGTGTGGCAGGCGTTGCCGGGCGAGTCGTGGTCGGACCGGTTCGCCGAGGCCGCCGCGCAGACCATCCGCGCCGGGCGCGCGGTGCTGGCGATCGTGCCCGACCAGGGCGATCTGGACGCGCTGTGGCGATCCGCGACGGCCCGGATCGACGAACACTGCGTGGTCGCGCTGTCGGCGGGCCTCGGGCCGGCCGCGCGCTACCGGCGCTGGCTCGCCGCGTTGCGGGGCAGCGCCCGGCTGGTGATCGGCACCCGCAGCGCGGTGTTCGCACCCCTGTCCGACCTGGGCCTGGTCATGGTCTGGGCCGACGCCGACGACAGCCTGGCCGAGCCGCGGGCGCCGTACCCGCATGCGCGCGAGGTGGCGATGCTGCGCGCGCATCAGGCGCGATGCGCGGCGCTAATCGGGGGCTATGCCCGCACCGCCGAGGCGCAGGCGCTGGTGCGCAGCGGATGGGCGCACGACATCGTGGCGGCCCGGCCGGTGGTGCGCGCCCGCACTCCCCGGGTGGTGGCCCTGGACGACAGCGGCTACGCCGACGAGCGCGACCCGGCGGCCCGCACCGCACGCATACCGTCCATCGCGCTGGGCGCGGCCCGCGCGTCGCTGGAGGCCGGTGCGCCGGTGCTCGTTCAGGTGCCGCGGCGCGGGTACGTCCCCTCGCTCGCCTGCGGGCGCTGCCGCACCATCGCCCGTTGCCGGCACTGCACGGGTCCGCTGTCGTTGCAGGAACGCGGGTTGGGTGCCGTGTGCCGCTGGTGTGGCCGCGCCGAACCGGCGCTGCGATGCGCGCGGTGCGGGTCCGACGCGGTGCGCGCGGTCGTCGTGGGGGCTCGGCGCACCGCCGAGGAGCTCGGCCGCG
>NZ_MBEM01000270.1:0-1136 GCF_001954045.1 Mycobacterium sp. SP-6446
TCGGCGACGGGCGTGTTCGCCGGGATATTCCACGGTTCGTACGGCGGCCAGGGCCGGGTGCCCGGAGAGCTGGAGAGATACGGGCTGCGCGGTTCGACGCTGAGCGTCGCCTCGGGCCGCGTCGCCTACGCGCTGGGCTTGGAGGGGCCGGCGGTGTCGGTGGACACCGCGTGTTCGTCGTCGTTAGTGGCGCTGCACTTGGCCGCGCGCTCACTGAGATCGGGCGAGTGCGATCTGGCGTTGGTCGGCGGGGTGACGGTCATGGCAACCCCCGCGATGTTCATCGAATTCAGTCGGCAGCGCGCGCTGGCTGCCGACGGACGGTGCAAGGCGTATGCGGGTGCGGCCGACGGAACCGGCTTCTCCGAGGGCGTCGGGGCGCTGGTGCTGGAGCGGTTGGCCGATGCGCGGCGGATGGGCCACCCGGTACTCGCGGTGGTCCGCGGCTCGGCCGTCAACCAGGACGGCGCGTCCAACGGCCTGGCGACCCCGAACGGGCCGGCGCAGCAGCGGGTGGTGCGGGCCGCACTGACCAACGCGCGGCTGAATACGGCCGACGTGGATCTGGTGGAGGGCCATGGCACCGGCACCACGCTGGGCGACCCGATCGAGGCCCAGGCGCTGCTGGCAACCTATGGACAGAATCGGCCGGCGGATCGTCCGCTGTGGCTGGGTTCTATCAAATCGAACATGGGGCATACCTCGGCCGCCGCGGGCGTGGCCGGGGTGATCAAGATGGTGCAGGCGATCCGCCACGGGCTGATGCCGCGGACGCTGCACGTGGATGTGCCCACGCCGCATGTGGATTGGTCGACGGGGGCCGTCTCGTTGTTGACCGAACCCCGGGCATGGCCGGCGGGGGGCGAGCCCCGCCGGGCCGGGGTGTCGTCGTTCGGAATCAGCGGGACTAATGCGCATGTGATCTTGGAAGAGGCCCCCGCGGACGCGCGGGCACTGGAAAGCGTTGGCGCGTCGGGCGATAACGACATGCCGGTGGTGCCGTGGGTGTTGTCCGCGCGGTCGGCCGAGGCACTCACAGCTCAGGCGCAGCGGCTGTTGACGCACGTTGGCGCCGATCTTGATCCGGCCGACGTGGGCTGGTCGTTGGTGTCGACGCGTTCGGTGTTCGAGCATCG
>NZ_MBEM01000271.1:0-2039 GCF_001954045.1 Mycobacterium sp. SP-6446
TTCAACGTCGCCACCGCGCACGCTCTGACGGTCGCGGCGGTGCCGTTGATGCTCGAGCACTCCGGGGGCGGCAGCATCATCAACATCACCTCGACCATGGGCCGGCTGGCCGGACGTGGCTTCGCCGCCTACGGCACCGCCAAGGCGGCGCTGTCGCACTACACCCGGCTGGCCGCGCTGGACCTGTGCCCGCGCATCCGGGTCAACGCCATCGCGCCGGGATCGATTCTGACCTCCGCGCTGGATGTGGTGGCCTCCAACGACGAGCTGCGCGAGCCGATGGAGAAGGTGACGCCGATGCGCCGCCTCGGCGATCCCGTCGACATTGCCGCTGCGGCAGTGTATTTGGCTTCACCGGCCGGCAGCTTCCTGACCGGCAAAACGCTGGAGGTCGACGGCGGCCTCACCTTCCCGAACCTCGACATCCCCGTCCCGGACCTGTGAGGAGCCACTGATGGCCATACCAGTCGTTCAATTGGGCACCGGCAACGTCGGCATCCACGCGCTGCGCGCCCTGATCACCAACCCCGAGTTCGAGCTCACCGGTGTCTGGGTCTCATCGGATGCCAAGGCGGGCAAGGACGCGGCAGAGCTTGCCGGACTTGCGGATTCGACCGGCGTGTTAGCCAGCACCGATCTGGACGCGGTGCTCGCTACCGGGCCGCAATGTGCGGTCTACAACGCGCTGGCCGACAACCGGCTGCCCGAGGCGCTGGAGGACTACCGGCGCGTCCTGGCGGCCGGTATCAACATCGTCGGCAGCGGCCCGGTGTTTTTGCAATACCCGTGGCAGGTGATTCCCGAGGATCTCATCAAACCCTTGGAAGACGCAGCGCGCGAAGGGAATTCGAGCCTGTACGTCAACGGGATCGACCCGGGCTTCGCAAACGATCTGCTGCCATTGGCATTGGCCGGGACCTGTCAGAACATTCAGCAGATTCGCTGCATGGAGATCGTCGACTACGCCACCTACGACAGCGCCGCGGTGATGTTCGACGTCATGGGATTCGGCAAGCCGATGGACGACATCCCCATGCTGCTGCAGCCCGGCGTGCTGAGCTTGGCGTGGGGATCGGTGATCCGGCAATTGGCTGCGGGCCTGGGCGTTTCGCTCGACGAGGTCACCCAGAAGTACGTTCGCGAACCGGCGCCCGAAGACTTCGACATCGCATCGGGACACATTCCCAAAGGCAGCGCCGCCGCGCTGCGCTTCGAGGTGTTCGGAATGGTCAACGGCGAGCCCGTCGTCGTCGTGGAACACGTCACCCGATTGCGGGAGGATTTGTGCCCCGACTGGCCGCAGCCGGCCCAGGAAGGCGGTTCCTACCGCATCGAGGTCACCGGCGAACCGTCCTACGCAATGGACATCTGCCTGAGCAGCCCCAACGGCGATCACAACCACGCGGGACTGGTCGCCACCGCGATGCGGGTCGTCAACGCGATCCCGGCGGTGGTGGCCGCGCCGCCCGGCATCGTGACGACGCTCGACCTGCCTCTGATCACCGGCCGGGGCCTATACGTTCCGGGGTGATGCCCACCATTAACAATTAGCCAAGTGTTCGGCTAGCCTCACTTTTATATTCGGGTAGTGAAATGAGGGTCGATCCGTTGGCGCAAGGCACCCAGGCCTCGCTCAAGACGAGCTGGTATTTGCTCGGGCCGGCGTTCGTCGCCGCCATCGCCTACGTCGATCCCGGAAACGTCGCGGCCAACGTCAGCGCCGGCACCCAGTTCGGCTACCTCCTGCTGTGGGTCATCGTCGCCGCCAATGTGATGGCCGGGCTGGTGCAGTATCTGTCGGCGAAACTCGGGCTGGTGACCGGACGTTCGCTGCCCGAGGCGATCGGCACGCAGATGAGCCGTCCGCTCCGGCTCACTTTCTGGGCGCAAGCCGAAATCGTCGCAATGGCAACCGATGTGGCCGAAGTAATCGGTGGCGCAATAGCTTTGCGCATCCTGTTCGGTTTGCCGCTACCGCTCGGCGGGGTGATCACCGGAGTTATTTCGCTGCTGCTGCTGACAATCAGGGATCGCCGCGG
>NZ_MBEM01000272.1:0-61344 GCF_001954045.1 Mycobacterium sp. SP-6446
TGGTGGCACGTGTGGCGTGCCGCCGAAGCCGCCGGCGCCACGACGCCGAAGCACCCCATCATCTTCGAATGTGTCGGTGTCCCAGGCATTATCGACGGGATCATCGCGGGCGCGCCGCTGTTCTCGCGCATCGTCGTGGTCGGTGTCTGCATGGGCTCGGACCACATCCGCCCGGCGATGGCGATCAACAAGGAGACCGATCTCCGGTTCGTGCTCGGCTACACCCCGCTGGAGTTCCGCGACACGCTGCACATGCTCGCCGACGGCAAGGTCAACGTCGCGCCGCTGATCACCGGGACGGTGGGGCTGCCCGGGGTCGAGGCCGCGTTCGACGCGCTGGGCGATCCGGAGGCGCACGCGAAGATACTGATCGACCCCAAGAGCGACGCTACGAGTCCCGTTCCGGTCGACGCCATTCCGCGACGCCGAGACTGAAACCGCGCACACCCGCCGCGGCGTTCTTGTGCGTGTTAGTGTCGCGGCGCCCGCGTGCCAGCAGCCCCGTCAACCGGCGGGCTGGATCTCCAGCCCGACGTGCACCTTGTCGATGCCGCCGCGCACGATCGAGTGCGCATAGAACCACCAGGCGTGGTACCAGTACCGCTTGAGCACGGCGTTGTAGACCCGCCGCGTCTCGGATTTCGGCAGGACCCGGGCGACGCCTTCGACCGGGTCGCCCTTGGGCTTGCCGAGTGCGGTGCTGCGCGCGATCGTCACCCGGGGCGTGTTGTTGATCCGCCTCACCTTCCACGAGCCGTCGTCGGTGATGACCAGCAGCTTGTCGCCGTCCGGCACTCCCCAGATCGCCGTCGGCTTGGGGCGGCCGTCCTTGGTGAAGGTGGTCAGGAGCAGGTACTTGGACTTGATCACGTCCTGAAAACTGGGAGCCACACCTAATGCTTATCAGGTGTTGCGACCACCGTTGACGCCGAGAATCTGTCCGGTGATGTAGCCGGCTTCCTCGGAGACGAAGAACGCGCACGCCGCGGCGATGTCCTCGGGCTTGCCCACGCGCCGAACCGGGGTGCGATTGATGTGGTCCGCTACGGTGCCGCCGAGCAGGTGCCGGCTCTCGGCGCTGCGCAGCATCGGTGTGTCGATGAACCCCGGCGGCACGGCGTTGACGGTGATTCCGCTCGGCCCGTACTCCAGCGCCAGCGACTTGGTCAGCCCGTTCACCGCGGACTTCGCCGCCACATAGTGGGCCATGAACGGCTGTCCGGAGTGCGTGCTGGACGACGAGATGTTGACGATGCGTCCCCAGCCGGCCTCGACCATGTCGGGCAGCACGGCCTGGATGGTGTGGAAGACGCCGTTGAGGTTGACGTCGATCACCCTGGACCATTCCTGGAAGGACATGGCCAAGAACTTCTTGAAGCCCTCCACCCCGGCGGCGTTGACCAGCACCAGGATTGGGCCGAACTCGTCGCGGATCGCCGATACCGCCGCATCGACCTGCGCGCGGTCGGTGACGTCGGCGACGTGTCCGGTCCCGTCGTCGGTGGGCGACAGATCGATGACGGCCACGTGAAATCCGTCGCGGCGCAACCGTTCCGCGACGGCACGGCCTATGCCCGACGCACCGCCGGTCACGACCGCCGTCTTCTGGCTCAATTCCTCACCCTCCGCGAAAGCTGAGCGATCGCTCAGGTCCGTTGGCCTCACCTGCCTATCACCCCGACGCACCACGGTCAAGTACGATTTGGGCAATCGCTCAACGAAGGTAGGTCGATGACCACTCGCGACATGCTGATCGACGCGACGAGTCGGATCATGGTCGACGAGGGCTACGCCGCGGCCACATCGCGGAGGGTCGCGGCCGAAGCCGGCGTCAAACCGGCGTTGGTGCACTACTACTTCCCCACGATGGACGAGCTGTACCTGGACGTGTTCCGGCGCGGCGCCTCCGCGTATCTGGAGCGGCAAAAGAAGGCGCTGGCCTCCGACCGGCCCCTGCATGCCTTGTGGGACACCCTGATCGGGCCGAAGGACACCCGGCTGCTGCTGGAATTCATGGGCCTTGCCAACCACCGCAAGGAGATCAGGGCCGAGATCGCGGCGTGGCAGGAGCGGTGGCGCGAAATGCAAATCACCGCACTGAACTTCGTCGTTCGCGAACATGGGCTTGACACAACGGAATTCCCACCGGCGGGAATCGCGGTCGTCATCGCGTCGATCGGCCGCATGCTCATCTTGGAACAGGCGCTCGGCACTTCCGGGGGTCACGACGAGGCCGTCGCGCTCGTCAACCGCCTGCTGGACCGGTACGAGATGCCGACACCGAAGCCGCGCCGCGGCTGAGCTCAGGGCAGCACCACCCGCAGCCGCTCCCAGCCGCGAACCGTCGACGTCGGCGCCAATTTCGCTGTGTCGTAGTCGATGTCCCATTCGGGCCAGCGGTTGAGCATCTCGTCGAGCGCGACGCGCCCCTCCAGCCGGGCCAGGTTGGCGCCCAGGCAGTAGTGCACTCCCTTGCCGAAGGTGATGTGCGAGATGTTGTCGCGGTGGATGTTGAACGTGTCCGGATCGGTGTAGCGGCGGGGGTCGCGATTGGCGGCTCCGAAGAGCAGCAGCATCGCGCCGCCGGCCGGAACGGTGGTGCCGTAGATTTCGAAATCCTTTGCCATCCAACGTGCTACGTGGGGGCCGGTGGGTTCGAACCGCAGCGTCTCGTCGACGGTGCGGTTCAGCAGCGACCGATCCTCGTAGATCTCCCGACGTTGGTCGGGATGCTCGGCGAGCACCTTGGCGAGCCAGCCGATCAGCCGACCCGTCGTCTCGTTACCGGCGCCGGCGACCACTTGCGTGTAGTGCAGGACCTCCTTGCGGGTGAGCTTGCGGTGCACGCCCGCATCGTCGTCGAACTCGACGTTGAGCAGCTGCGTCATCAGGTCGTCGGACGGGTTCTTCGATCGCCACTCGACGTAGTCGGCGTAGATCCGGCCGTCGGCGATGGAGTCGGCGTCGGCGACCTTCAGCGGGGCGCCCGGCTTGGTCCGCAGGTTGGCATCGTTGGCGTCCCGGACCGAGATCTGCTCGGACTCGGGAATTCCCAGCAGCATGCCGATCACCCGCATCGGCATCATCGACGCGAGCTCGGCGATGATGTCGAATCCGTCCGATCCGACGAGCGGATCCAGGCACCGGACGCAATAGGCGCGGATCTGGTCTTCGATTTCGGCCATTCGGCGCGGGGTGAATACCCGTGACATCAGCCCGCGCAGTGCCGTGTGCTCGGGCGGATCCTGGAACATCATGACGCCGCCGGGCATGTCGAATTTCGACTTGATCAACTCGAGGATGTCGCCGCGTCGGTTGGAGAAGGTCTCCCAGTTGGCCAGTGCCCGTTCGACGTCGGAATGTCGTGATATCGCCCAGAAGTCGTAGCGCTCGTTGTAGTAGATCGGCGCCTCGTCGCGCAGCCGCGCGTAGGTCGGATAAGGGTCGGCGTTGATGCCGGTGTCGTAGGGGTCGTAATAGACGTCCGTGTCGTTGGTGACGGTCACGATGCGTTCCTTACTTCAGGCTGCTGCCGGCATCCACGTTGAGCGCGACGCCGGTGATGTAGCGCGCTTCGTCGGAGGCCAGGAACAGCACGGCGTTGCTGATGTCTTCGGGGGTCACCCACGGGATCGGCAGGACGTGAAAGCTCTGGCACACCGGCGCGAGATCGTCCGGACCGGGGTTTTCCAGTTCGGGCCGAAATGCGCGGTAGGTCTGCTCGTTCATCAACAACGGCGAATTCACATGGGTCGGGAGAACGGCGTTGACCCTGATCATCCGCTGACCCAATTCGACGGCGAACGATCGCATCAGGCCGATCACCCCGTGCTTGGCCGCCACGTAGTGCCCGACGTGCGGGTAGGCCTTGAAACCGGCCACGGAGGACGTCAAGACGATCGAGCCGCCGCGATCGCCCCGCAGGATGTGTGGAACGCCGGCCTTCACCGTCTTCCAGACCCCGCTCAGATTGACGTCGATCATCTCCTGCCACAGCGCCTCGTCGGCCTTGTGCAGCTTTCCCGCCGTCGTACCGATACCGGCGTTGGCCACGATGACGTCCAGGCGACCCAGCTGCTCGACGCCGCCGTCGACGACGGCGCTCAGGGCGTCGAAATCGCGCACGTCGACTTCGGCGGTGACGACACGGCCCCCGGCGTTCTTCACCATCCCCGCCGTCTCGTCGAGATCTTCCGGCGTCGCGCCGTCGGCGGGCGAAGCCTCGAATTTGCGGCAGATGTCCACGGCGATGATGTCGGCCCCCTCCCGCGCGAGCCGCACCGCGTGGCTTCTGCCCTGCCCGCGGGCCGCCCCCGTCACGAACGCGACCTTGCCGTCCATCCGGCCCATTGCACCCTCCGCCCGGGCTGTTTTTGGGCGATCGCCCAATTTGCTGCGCAGGGCCATGTCTAGCAGCATCACGATTGCCTCGTCAAGAGCCCCCGACAATCTGTGAAGATTCATCACACGCGTGTGAAAGCTTCGTTAAGAACGTGGCCGATCGCGCCGCCAACCAGCATCGTTGACGTATGAAGGCGACGGTTGCGCGATTGCGCGTCACGGCCGGATACGCACTGTTGCTGATCGGGGTCTCTCTTACGCTGACCATGCTCGGTCCGCACGCGCGCGAGGCCGCCGTGAGCCGCATGAGTACCAACTTGCACAATCTGCGCCACGGCCACATGGGCACCCTGGTCGGCAGCGCCTTCGTCGACGGCAGCGATGCGGTCTATGTCTGGTTGCCCGGCTTGGTGTGCCTGCTGGCGCTCGGCGAACTGATTTGGCGCAGTAGGGGTTTGGTCCTCACGTTCACGGTCGGTCACATCGGCGCGACGCTGTTGGTCGCGATAGGTTTGGCCGCCGCGCTGAAGGCGGGATGGCTGCCGATGTCGGTGGCGCGGGCCAGCGACGTGGGGGTCAGCTACGGCGCGGTGTGTGTTCTTGGCGCGCTGACGGCATCGATACCGTCGCGCTGGCGGGCGGCCTGGGTCGGGTGGTGGCTCGGCGTGGCGATGATCGCGGCCCTGGGAGCCGACTTCACCGCCTTCGGTCACATCCTCGCGCTGCTGCTGGGCATTCGGCTGTCCTTCCAACTGCCGTCAACGGCCCACTGGACACCCATGCGGGTGGCCTTACTTTCCGTCGGCATCGCGTTCGGCTACTTCGTGCTCTCCGGGCCGTCGATGGTCGCGCCGGTCGCGGGTGCGGCGGGCGCGCTCATCGCGGTTCTGGCCGGCCACGCCCTAAGGCCCCGCCCGCAGCAAGCGTGATCCCGTGTCGCCCCTGTGGCACCGCGACGGTCGTATCCGTAAACGCACCATCGATCCGCGCGACGGTGCCGGGCGCCAGCTTGTCCAGGGTTAATTGCACCGGGCAGTCGGTGATGACCGTGACCGTGCTGTAGGGCAACGCCGCAACCCCAGCCCGGCCGGCGTCGACAGTCAGGGCAGCGACACCGGTGAGGCGCAACGTCAGCCGGGGTTGCGGTTGGGGGTGCGGACCCAGCCGCCAGGTCCGCTCCGCGTAAAACCCCGGCGTCGGCTTGAAATTCAGGATGAGGCCGCCACGCCGGCGCGTGCTCCGCGTCCGATCTGGTCGGGCGTATGACCGGGCGTCCACTGTGGCGACCGCGCCCCGCTTGGAGGCGGTCTGCGGATCCGCCTGCAGACCCGATATCCACCAAACCCGGTGTGGCCCAATACCCAGGTCGGTGCGCACCAGCTGCGGGTACCAGGAGAAGGTGATATGGCCGGGGTCCGGGTGACGGGTTGCGGTGCCCATATGGGCGACCGCGTCGTCGAACTTGCCCTGCGCCGCAAGAACGATGTGGTCTTCAGCCAGGTACGCCACGAAGCGGTAACGGTACCCAAGCCGGTCGAGCCGCAGCACCTGCGGCACTACCGAGAAGATTGGCACCAACTCATCGAGCACACCGTGGGCGATGACGAAGGGCAACCATCGGGCGTTGTGGAGCAGCGGCCAGGTTTCGCCCTCACGCGCGCAGTGCGAGTCCGGGTTTCGGTCGGCCGCCATTTTGATCCCGGGCAGTAGGCGCACCCCGCAGGTGGGGGCCCCGGCGAGAACGACGGCCTGCGCAAACGCCGTCGGGTATGTCAGCGCCAGCCGATAGGCCGCATAGCCGCCCATCGAAAAACCGGCAATCACAGTGCGATTGGGATCCGTACCGAGCTGTTCGGCGACCCGCGCCCAGACCTCCCACAGGTCGAGCTCACCCTCGTCGAGAAACCAACACGCCGGGCCACGACCCAGCGGCGTGGCGACCACCGAGTCGCGCCCGTCGCAAATCTGTTGCACCAGGCGGGGATTCACCGCGGCGAACTGGTTCTTGCCCATCGCTATCGAGTGCAGGAGCAGCGTCAGCGGCAGCGCCTTACCCGGTGCGAAGGTCTTCGGCAGGCAGATCGAGTAAGGCTGTACACGCCCGAGGAACTGCGGCTCGGTGGACAACAAGTCCGCGTCGGCGATCCCCTGCCCAAGCTCCACCGAGGAGACGTACCACCGCGTCGACGGGCCCGTCACCACTGGTTCGTCGGTCGTTGTGCCAGCGGCGAGTTCGTCCCACGCCACCGCCAGCGAGAACTGCGACACGTCGCCGTCGTCGAGCGCCTCAGCCTGCGCCTTGTCCAGCCAGAAGTTGTAGCGTTGCGGCTCCTGCTCGTGGCGGCGGAACGCGATGTTGTAGACGTTGGGTTGACGCGGCCGCGCCCCACGCTCGGGAGGCACTTCCGCGAACCCGTCACCCGCCGGGTTGGCCAGGCCGGACACCAGCCGCACCGTCCATTTCCCGGCCGGCTCCACCAGCTCGCGCGGAATCTGCGCCAGAAACGACCGCGCGTTCCCGTCGACGGAGTGTCCGACCGCTGTGGTTGTCCGCGTCGCCAGGTCGATCAGCCACGCGCCCGCACCCGAAATCAGCAGCGCCGAGTCGATACCGGCCGAGCGAACACCCGCGCCTGCGGGCCACTGCCCAGTGCCACCGGGATCCCGGCCGGTGTCGAATGCGAACAACGCGATCGGCACCGACGGATCCTGCAGCGTGTTCCAGTCGACCCGCCACCAGGTGTGGGTTTCGGTGAGGCCGACCGCGACGCGGAAGATATCGGCGCCGTTGCGGGCCGCTGCCCCGTCGGGATAGAGATAGGTGCCCTTGGGCGGCACGATGCGTCCCGCCGCCGGCAGCCTGACGCGCGTGCCGGTCGCGCCGTGGTCGTCATAGAGGAAATCCGTCCAAAACGACGCGCCAGCGGCCAAGCGGCCGGTGCCGCAGGTGCGCGGAAAGTGCTCACCGAACGGCCAGCCGACCGGTGACGGTAGCTGCGGCTCGGGCCGCCGCGCCGCCGGAGGTGCCCCCTCGGGCATGCCGTCGACCACGACCAGGGGGGCACCCGGCGGCGGTTCCACCTGCGCCTGATTCGGCGCCGCACCGAGGAGCCGGCCCACAGAGCGCACGGGTAGCTGCGCTACATCAAACAACGACACCGGCAGTCGACGGCTGATCCAGCGGGCCGGGGGTTTCATCACCATCCAAGCGCTAGGCATCCTTTGCGGTGCCTACCCGGTACCGCGGTTCGCAACCTTGAGGAAGGCTGAGAACCGTGCCGCCGATTCTGTTCGGCGGGCGTCAGCCCGGGTAACCACCCACAATGGCAAGGCGGGTGACAACGCCTTGGTGGGCTGTGGTGTCGGCGGCGGCTGCGCCGACCGTCCTGCTGGCGTGCGCCAGCATCGCGCGCTCGATGCGGATCGATTCCTACGACCCGTTCACCCAGACTCTCAGCGCCCTGGCCCTGACCGGCCGCGGCGACTGGATCATGACGGCGGGGTTCGCGGTCAGCGCCGGCTGCCTGATCGTCACCGCCGCCGGGCTACGAGTGCTGCCCGGCCTGCCGCGCATCGCGTTGGCGATCGCCGGTTGCTGCGGTCTCGCGACCGCCGCGCTGCCCGATCGGCTTGGCACCGCCACCGCTCACATAGCGGCCACCGGGCTGGGCGTCATCCTGTTGGCAATCTGGCCGGTGCTCACGGTTTCGCCGGACCCGACGATGCCTTGGCCGCGGCGCAGGCGTTGGGCCATTTCGGTGTCGGCGCTGCTGTTCGGACTGGTGGTCTGGCTGTGTTGCGATGCGTGGAGCGGCATCGATGTGGGGCTGAGCGAACGCGCCGCCGCGACGGCGGAAATGCTTTGGCCGCTGGTCGTGGTTGTCAGCGTTCGCCACTTGACCGAACTAGGCTCGGCGACCCAGGCGGGCGGCGTCTTCGAGCAGATCGGCAGCGGCGGTGACGCTTTCGGCGGGTGTGGTCATCTGGGCGGCGACCTCGCGGGTCCGCCTGACGCGGTGCGGAGTGAGGATGGACCGCAGATCTGCGACCAGCAGCTTCTGGGTGGTCTCGAAGAAGGGGCGCGCGGTCCCGACATCTAGTCGGCTGACCGCGGCACCCCACATCGGCTGATCGACCGAAACCCAAAGGATCAGCGTCGGGGCTCCGGCCCGGATGCCCGCGAACGTGGTGCCGGGTCCCCCGTGGTGGACGACCGCACGGCAAGCGGGAAAGACGGCCGAGTGGTTCACCGCGTCCACAATCTTGACGTGCTCGGATTGCGAGATGTCGGTGAAATCGCTTGCGCCACTGCAAATCAACGCCCGCTCGCCTAGCTCGGCGCAGGCCGCACTGATCATCGCGACCGCGTCATCGGAAGACGCGACTCGCACGCTGCCGAAGCCGAAGTAGATCGGCGGCGTGCCCGCGTCAATCCACGACGCGACCTCGTCGTCGACGTCCATCCGCAACTCCAGCGTCAGCCCGCCAACGAAAGGGCGCCGGAGTCCGCGCTTCGCCCATTCGGCGGCCAGCCCGGGAAAGAACAGCTCGTCGTAGGCCTGGATCTCCAGCCATTCCGACGGCCCTGTTTCCTCCGGCAGGCCCAGTTCCCACCGGTGGGCGTCCTCCGCGTCTTTGGTTATGCCCGGACCACCGGCCTCGATCGGGTAGAAGTGCAGGGTGGCCAGCGGAATGCCGTAGTACTCCCCAACATTGGCGGCCAGCCCTTGTTGACTTGGGTCCGCCAGCAGCAGATCGGCCCCGTCTGCCAACGACGTCAGTGCCGTACCCACCTCCGGCCAGTATTGGGTGACATCCCGCAAGATTTCCCACATCATGCTGATCGGATTCGGCATCGGCGCGAATTTGCGGACCAAGTTCGCGCCGTGGGGAACCGCGGCAAGCCCGGCCGATTCGACGAACTCGAGATAGGCGGGCGGGACCGCCATGCGTACTTCGTGACCTCGGCGCTGCAGCTCCCGACCGACGGCTGCGTACGGCTCGGCATCGCCCCGACTTCCCAGGGTTGCCAGCGCAAATTTCATCGCGGCAAATGTAACGCAGCGATGCCCTTCGCCCCAAAAGATCGCTGCGAGAACCCGTTTCAGTGCCCAGCGCCGAGTTGTACGCTTGCATCAATGCTGAAGCTCGAGACCGCTGCACGATATGCGCGCGCGTCCGCACAAATTCCCGGCTTCTTCTACCCCGCCGACTTCATGCTGTTTGATTTCATCCTGGGCCACCAGCTCGACGGCGGAGTCGCGGGAGACATGCTCGAGATCGGAGTCTACCTGGGTAAATCGGCCATATTGATGGGCTGCGGCCTGCGCCCGGACGAGCGCCTCATCGCGTGCGATCTGTTCGAAAAGGTGATGTCGCAGGAGGACATTCCCATCCAGGACCGGGAACCCTACGACGGTCTGGATGTCGCGGCGTTCCGGCGCAACTGGGAGCAGTTTCACAGCCGACGACAACTCGACATCAGAATTTGTGACTCGGCGCAATTAACCGACCTCCCGCCGTTGCGTTTCGTGCACATCGACGGCGGCCACAGCTATCAGCGCGCCAGGGGCGACATCAAGCTCGTCGCCAAGCACGCCGGCCAGCGGGGCGTGATCAGCCTGGATGACTACCGGATAACGGAAAAACCCGGCGTCGCGACGGCAATCGCCGAAGCCGTCGCCGTCGGCGAGCTTTTTCCGTTCTGCGCGTCAGACATGAAGCTATACGCCGCCACCAACGACGACGATCAAGCACATTGGGCTGCCGTCTTGAAAACGATGCCGGGAGCAGGCGTGTCCACGTTCCCCGACTATGACGTGGTGACGGTGGCCATGCAGGTAAGCCAGCCCGTCGTGTTCGCAAATCTGTTGTTTTGCATGTCCGGCCGTCGCGGCGACGTGTGACTGAGCAGCCCCGCTTATGGCGCTCCGGGATGCGGCGGCAAGGTGAGCCGGAACCGCGCCCCTCGATCGTTGGGCACGCAGACGAGATCTCCGCGATGAGCACGCGCCAGCGCCCGGGCGATGGGCAGGCCGAGCCCGGCGCCGCCGTGGTCGCGATCGCGGGCTAGGTCCAGACGGACAAGCCGGTCAAAGATCCGCTCACGGTCGGAGTCTGCGATACCGGAGCCCGAATCGGTGACGGTCAACTCGACATGCGGCCCAGCCCTGCACACATCGATCACGATGTGCCCGCCGGATGGGGTGTGTCGGCGGGCATTGTCGACGAGATTCGACACGATCTGGGCAACGCGGGTCCGGTCGGCGCGCACGGGCACACTCGGCTCACCCGTGCGCGTGATGGCGATATCCGGAGAGAGCACGGCCACTCGCTCGCATTCGGCTTCGGCGATCTCGACGAGGTCGGTATCGGAGAGGTCCAGTGTCACCCCGGCGTCGATGCGGCTCAGATCCAGCATGTCGGCGACCAGTCGACCGGCCCGTTGGGATTCGGCCAAAAGCATTGCTGCGCGGCGGTATTGGGCTTTCGCGCGAGCATCTTCGCCGCCTTGGGCGGCGGCCCCCATCAGCTGTTCGGCAGCGACGCCGATTCCGGCCATGGGTGTGCGCAGTTCGTGGGCGGCATCGGCCAGGAACTGGCGAGTGCGCTGTTCGGATGCTTCCAACGCGTCGAGCATTCCGTCGAAAGCCGCTGCTGCGCGGCCGAGTTCGGTGCCGACGCGGTCGGGTCGCAGTCGCCTGCCGCGGTCGCCGCTGGTGATCGATCGTGCGACGGAGGTAAGCCGATCCAGAGGTCGCAGGGCGGCGCGGGAGACGGCGGTGACCAGTAGACCGGCCACCATCAGCGTGATCAGGCCGCCGGCCAGCAGAACTTCGCGCAGCCGTCGGATCAGCGCGGTGGTTTGGGTGGTGTCCGCGACCAGGATCACCCGGCCGCCCGATGTCAGCGAGTGCACCACCACGGTGGCGGTGGCGTCGGGTGGCGCGACCGGTGGTGGTGGGGGCGGGGGCCACCCCGGTGGTGGCGGCCAGCCCGGTGGTGGCGGCGGCCAGCCCAATGGTGGTCCCGGCCAACCCGGTTGCGGCGGCGGAGGCGGAGGTTCCGTGGGTCCGCTGGTCGTGTCGGGGTGGATGGCGTGATCACCGTAAGTGGTTCCGTCCGCGGCGACGAGCAGCGCGCGAATTCCTCCGCCCTCGAGTTGTGCCACCAGGCGATCGGGCGGGACATTGGCGGCGGCCAACGCGTCGGCACGGGCGGCGGTGGCCATCAGCCGATCGTGGAGGTCGCGGCGGGTCTGCGCCCCGAGCATCAGGTCAATGGTCAGGCCCAGCACCAGCAAAAGGACGCCGAGCACACCGAGGACCATCAGGGCGACCCGCCGGCGCAACGAGGGCGTGCGGGTGTGCGCGGGGCCCGCGGCGCGCCGGCCACTCATTGCCGGACTGGTTGCAGGCGGTAGCCTATGCCGCGCACCGTCTGCAGGATGCGGGGTCCGTGCGCCTCCAGTTTGCGGCGCAGTCCGCTGACGTGGACATGCACCAGGTTGGCGTCGTAGGCGTCATAGCCCCAGAGGGCGGTCAGGATCTGCCCGGTACTCACGATGCGGCCGCGCTGCTCGACCAGGAACCCGAGCAGCCGCAGTTCGGTGGCGGTCAGGTCCAGGGGCGATCCCGCCCGAGCGGCGACCGAGGCGCCGAGGTCCAACGTCAGGTCGCCGCATTGGATAACGGCGGGTAGCCGGCCGCGGCGGCGCAGCACCGCGCCGACACGCGAGATCACCTCGGCGAGCTCGAAGGGTTTGACCACGTAATCGTCGGCGCCGCCGTCGAGCCCGCGCAGCCGGTCGGGCAGGCCATCACGGGCAGTGAGCAACACGATGCCGGCGTGGCCCCAGTCGCGGATGACATCGATCAACGCGAAGCCGTCGCGCCCGGGCATCATCACGTCCAGGACCACCAGATCGGGACGAAATCCTTCCAGGACATCCTCCAGCCCCGCCCCGTCTGTGCGGGCCGCGGTGATGTACCCGACCTCGGTCAGCGCCTCCCGCACCATTTCGCGGATCGTCTCTGAGTCCTCGACGACCAGCACGCGGGCCCCTGCGCCTGGGCGGGATGTTTGTTTCATGCCCTCATTCTCGGCCGCTTCCTGAAATCCACCTGAAGAAACCGGGCTCCTGCGCGATGTCTTCAGGTTGGCTTCAGATTCGCTTCCTAGCTTCGCCCGCATCGCAACAATTCGCACACCGGGAGGAAGCTATGGCCGACGAGCAACCGTTACACACACCCGAGGCGCCGAGGGGCTCTGCGCCCCCACCGTCCGTCGTGCAACGGCACCCCGTCGGCGTCGCGGTCGGCGCGGGCGTCGGCGGCCTGATCGTGGGGGCGATCCTGACCGCGCTGTTGCTTCCGTTGGCCTGGGGACCACCGCCCGGTCCCTTCGGCATGCCACCGCCACCGCCACCACCGGCGTGGGCAATCCCACCGGGCTGGGGCCCACCACCGCCCGGGCCGGCCTTCGCACCGCCCCCGCCAGCGGGGCGCCCGCAACTGCCGGAGCCCGGCCTTCCGCCGGCTGGACCGCCGCCAAGCGCGTCCCAGCCCGCGCCAGTTGGACCGACAAGCAGATAGGAGTAACGGCCGAACATGAAGATCAAACAGGTAATCGCTGGTTCCTTGCTCGCGGGTGCCCTTGGGATAACCGCGGCGGGCTTCGGTATTGGGATAGCCAGTGCGGATCCCCCGCCCCCACCGCCGGGGCCCGGCCAACCTTGGCTGCCACCGCACGGGCCTGGTGGTCCGGCTGGACCGCTTGCGCCACCGCCGCCGCCTGGCCCGGATGGGCCGCCACCGCCTGGAGCGCCGCACCCGCCGGGCTTTTAACTTCGGCGTGCGGTAGCTGGATCGAGGGTGGCCGTCCCAAGCGCTGTTGAGGGGCGGCCACCGCTCACTAGGAAACTGAGCATCATAGTTTTTGTGCCAAACAAGACAAATTGTATTAATTTCACCTTTACACATGCATCGTAGTATGTAAATGTTTACTTCAGACACAGCGGCACCAAACACGGAGGGCTTGGTGAGCAAATGTCGTCCCGCGCTGTTTTTCATGCGAGCGGCTATCGGATTGGGCGCAATCGGCGCGCCACTGCCGGGCGGCCACGCTTAATGCCAAGCCGGCAGTTGACCACAGTCGCCGCGCAGAGCGGGCCTGCGGCCCGCTCGGTCATTCTGTTCGTGTTGGGGATGAACCGATCCGGAACGTCGGCGCTCACGCGGGTTCTCTCGCTGTGCGGTGGTGCACTGCCCGGCAAGCTGGTGGGCGCCATGGCGGACAATCCGGTCGGCCATTGGGAGCCGCGCGCGGCCAATTACCTCAACGAAACAATTTTGCGGCGCCACGGCAGCACCATGTTCGACCCGACACTACGCCTCCACGAGGACGGTCCGTTCGATGCCGAAGCGAAGGCCGCCTGCATCGCCGAGATCCGGGCGTTTTTGACCACGTTGCCGGCCGCGCCGCTGGTGCTGATCAAGGACCCGCGGATCACGGTGCTGTCCAGTGTGTGGTTCGACGCGGCACGTCAGGCCGGATTTGACGTCGTGACCGTGATCGCGGTGCGCCATCCGCAGGAAGTCATCGCCTCGGTCGCGGCAAGCAGTGGAGCCTCGGCGCAGCTATCGAGTGCCTTGTGGCTGAAATTCAATCTGGTGGCCGAAAGACACACGCGCGGCATGCCGCGAGTGTTCGTCGATTACGCCAACCTTCTCGCGGATTGGCGCCGGGAGGTAAAGCGGATTTCCGAGGCGCTTGCCATCGACCTCGATGCCCGGGACGAGGACGGCGCAATCGAGGAGTTCCTCCAAGACGATCTCCGTCGGCAGCGACACTGCGGCCCGGTCACAGACTCCTTCGGCACGGACTGGATTTCCACCGTCTACGAAACCTTGGGCGCTGCCGCGCGGAATGAGTCCTGGGATGAGTCTGCGTTGGAACGCGTTTACGCGGAGTACCGAGCGAGCGAACAGGATTTCCGAACGGCATTCGAGGATTTCCGCCGCTTCCATAAGCTCAACCGGCTGGTGCGGCCATCCATTTTTAAGCTGATCATGGAAGTCTGGGCGCTGGCTCACCGGCGCAAAGGCACTTGGGCCTAAACTGGCCCGGCCGGGCCGACTACACTTTCATTCGGTCCCAACGAATTGCAGCGATACGGCATTTGGCAATGCGCGCACGAACCGTCGCTCGCATCCTGTGTGCGGCGGTGGTCATCACATGGACGCCACTGACCGCGTTCATCGATACCCGCTACGCCTTCGCGGGCCCGTGTTCCGACGTCGAGGTGGTATTCGCTCGCGGCACCAACGAACCTCCCGGCGTCGGAGGGGTCGGCCAGGCATTCGTGGACTCCCTTAGGTCGCGTGTTGGCGGCCGGTCCGTCGGCGTATACGCAGTCAACTACCCCGCCACCGACGATTTCATGCGGAGTTCGTTGGCCGGGGCCGGCGATGCGGTCGGTCATGTCCAGTCAACGGTTGCGAACTGTCCCAACACCAGAATCGTGCTCGGCGGGTACTCGCAAGGCGCGGGCGTGATCGATATGGCCACCGACAACCTGCCGCCCCAGGCAGCGAGTCATGTCGCCGCGGTCGCCGTCTTCGGGAATCCAGAAAGTAACTTCGCGAGAACGCTTGGGGGCGGCCGGCTTCCGACGATCAGCCCGCTCTACCGCCCGAAGACGATTGACCTGTGCGTTCCCAACGATCCGATCTGCTCCGAAGGGAGAAACCCGACCGCACACGTTTTGTATGTTCAGTCCGGGATGACCAACCAGGCCGCGGCATTTGCAGCCGATCGGCTCTAGTTTCGCTGGTCCTTGAGATCGGTGTCGCGGCTCGGCTGAACACGTTTCGGTTCGCCCGGCATTTTCGGGTAGTTCGGCGGGTAGGGCATGTCGCCAAGGCCGCGTCGTTCGTCGGCCTCGACCATTTCCAGCAGCGGCGCAATAGACTGAGCAACGGAATCCATTGCGGCCCAAGGGTCGTCGCGGCCGGCCACGAGATCGGGCACCGTCGCCATCGTGTAGTCGTCGGGCTGGGCGCCGGCCAGCTCGTCCCACGCCAGCGGCGTCGACACGGTGGCGATCGGGGTGCGCCGCACCGAATACGCCGACGCCATGGTGCGGTCCCGGGCGTTCTGGTTGAAGTCGATGAAGATACGCTCGCCGCGCTCCTCCTTCCACCATGAGGTGGTGACCAAATCCGGTGCACGGCGTTCGACCTCACGGGCCAGCGCGATGCCCGCCCGGCGGACTTGAATGAAGTCCCAATCGGTGGCGATCCGTAGGAACACGTGGATGCCGCGGCCCCCGGACGTCTTGGGATAACCGATCAGACCCAGCTCGTCGAGCAGGGGCCGCAGCACGTCGACCGCCACCGTGCGGGCCTGCTCGAAGGCGACGCCGGGTTGCGGGTCCAGATCGATGCGCAGCTCGTCGGGGTGCTCGGTGTCGGGCCAGCGCACCTGCCATGGGTGCAGCGTGACGGTGCCCATCTGCGCGGTCCACACGATCGCAGCCGGGTGGGTCACCTTCAACGCGTCGGCGGTTCGTCCCGACGGAAACGTCACCCGGCAGGTCTCGAGGTAGTCGGGATGATGCTGCGGCACCCGCTTTTGATAGATCTCCTCGCCGTCGATGCCGTCCGGGAAGCGCTGCAGATGGGTGGGCCGATTGCGCAGCGTGTCCAGCATCGGCCCGCCCGCCACGGCGCGGTAGTACTCGACGAGCCGCCGCTTGGTGCCGTTCGACCCGAGTTGGGGGAAATACACCTTGTCCGGATTGGTCAGCCGAACCGCGATGCCGTCGACGTCGACCTCTTCTGCTGGTGCGGCCACACCACGATTCCAACATGCCGCAGGCCACAATGAACCAATGGACTTGCCCGTGATGCCGCCGATCTCGCCGATGCTGGCCAAGTCGGTGCGGTCGATCCCGCCCGATGCGTCATACGAGCCGAAGTGGGACGGGTTCAGGTCCATTTGTTTCCGCGACCACGATCAAGTGGAGCTGGGCAGCCGGAACGAGCGGCCGATGACCCGCTACTTCCCCGAGCTGGTCGCGGCGGCACAGGCCGAGCTGCCGCAGCGGTGCGTGATCGACGGCGAGATCGTCATCGCCACCGACCACGGCCTGGACTTCGAGGCGCTGCAGCAGCGCATCCATCCCGCCGATTCGCGAGTGCGGATGCTCGCCGAGAAGACGCCGGCGTCGTTCATCGCGTTCGACCTGCTCGCCGTCGACGACGAGGACTACACGCAGCGGCCGTTCGAAGAGCGGCGCGCGGCCCTCGTCGACGCCCTGGCCGATTCCGGGCCCGCGTTCCATGTCACGCCGGCCACCACCGATCTCGGGACGGCAGAGCAATGGTTCGAGGAATTCGAGGGCGCGGGCCTGGACGGCGTCGTCGCCAAGCCGCTGGCGATCACCTATCAGCCGGACAAGCGCGTCATGTTCAAGGTCAAGCACGAGCGGACCGCGGACTGCGTGGTCGCCGGGTATCGAGTCCACAAATCCGGCGGCGACGCCATCGGCTCGCTACTGCTCGGGTTGTATCAGGACGATGGCCAGCTGGCGTCGGTCGGAGTCATCGGGGCCTTCCCGATGGCCGAGCGGCGCCGGCTGTTTATCGAGCTGCAGCCGCTGGTCACCGACTTCGAGGACCATCCCTGGAACTGGGCGGCCCACGAAGCCGGCGAGCGCACGCCGCGCAAGAACGAGTTCTCCCGCTGGAACGCCGGTAAGGATCTGTCGTTCGTCCCGCTGCGGCCCGAGCGGGTCGTCGAGGTGCGCTACGACCACATGGAAGGCCAGCGCTTCCGCCACACCGCCCAATTCAATCGCTGGCGCCCCGACCGCGATCCACGGTCATGCACCTACGAACAACTCGAACAGCCGGTCAGTTTCAGTCTGGGCGACATCGTTCCGGGCCTGGGGCACTGAGCGCGCGTTCGGAGTCGATGCGCCGCCTGCGGTCCTGCTCGCGGGTTCGCCGGCGGACCGGCATCATCAGCCCGCGATCGCCGATCGGGCGATATGTCGTTGAGGCAGTGGGTAATTCGCCCGTGGGCAAGCACAGGCTGGGAAACAGCAGGCGACTGCCCGGACGGGTGATGTAGGTCCGCCCGGCGGGAGATGTCCAGACAACGGTGCCATCCGGCCGCTGCTCGTCGCGCCAGCCCGTCCAAAAGGTTTTCAAGAGGTGGTGTTTTCGACAGAGGCACTTCAGGTTTGACGGGTGCGTCGGCCCCATCGGATAGGGCACGGTGTGGTCGATGTCGGTGAACTCGGCGGGTCGGTCGCAGCCCGGGAACCGGCAGGTCATATCGCGGCATCGGATGAATCGGTCCAGGTCGGCCGAGGGGCGATAACCGGCCTCGGGCATAGCGTCGCCGGGATGGAGCACGGGCCGGACCTTCGCGCCGCCACGAATCAGCTCGGCCAGCACCGCCGCGGGGATCAAACCACCGTTGGTGAGCCGTGCCGCGGGCGGCCTGGGTTCCGCCGTTAGCCCGGGTTTCGCCGCGACGGCAGCCGCGTCGGCGACGACGTGGATGACGACGCTCCTCGCCCGCTCGTCGGCGTCCGCGCCAGCGGTGCACTCCGTATTCCCACAGCCGCAGGCGAGCCGGTCGGCCCCGGCGGCCAGCGCGCCGAGTGCGTCGGCGCGGCGCTGGGCGATGGTGCGCGGATCGTCATGGCATACGTCGTGCGCCATCTGATCCAGCCGCCGGTCCAACACGGCCGCGTCACTCTCGTATAGAGAACCCCACAGCTGTGCGGTGCCGGACTGATCTCCCGCAGGGGTGATCACGACCTCGCGGCCGCGGGCGCTGGCATGGGTACGACGCAAGGCACCGGGGTCGTAGCGGTCCACGACGTAATCGATGGCTTCCGCCGTCTTGTTGATCGACAGCGGCCCGAATGTCACGACGCTCTCGGCCAGCGTCGCATCAACCAGCCGCATCGTCTCCGGATCCTTGATGAGGTCGGTTCGCCACACGATTGTCGCCGCGAGCCGGGCGCTGATCATGCCATCGGCGAACAGGGCCGCGACTTGTGGCACCCGGTCCCGCAAGGCGACGGCCAGATACATCTGACCCGATGCCATGCTGTGGCTAATACCTTGGGCGGCAGCGACTTCGGCCGCCATAGCATCCCAGTTGTCACACGACCAGTAGGCGCAGTCGGTAGGGCCGACGGCATGGCGCCCCACAAACTCGGCGGTGGCCGCGAGCCGGCGTGCGGCGGCGGCCGCCTCGACCCGCGCGCACTGGGTGATGGCCACCGCCAATGCCGCATCGTCGGCGTGCGCCAGCCCGCCCACATCCGGCAATGCGCATTCGAACATAGTTTCGACTCTAGTGAGGAGTCCCGACGCTCCGCGACGCCCGAAAGCCCATCTGTGGATGAAGCGCCAACTGTGGATTAACCGAGCAACCCAGGGTTTAGCCCACCAGCGCGACGGGCACGCGAGGTACATGTCCGTAACAGCGTTCAAGGATCTGCCGCTGGCCGACCGCGACCGCAAGTGGGACGGCGGCGCCGCCGAAAAGCGGGTCCGGAAGTGGGCCGGAGCGGAACACAAACCGAACCAGAAGTACCGCGATGCCCACATCTGGTACGACGCCGGCAACAAAGATAACTTCACCGCGTACAAGCTGCTGTTCGCCGACGTCATCGGCGGCAAGCTCAAAGCGGTACCGCGAGGGGTGATGATCGCCGGCGCGATCATGGACGGCGCCCGGGGCGGCATCGACTTGCCCAAGAGCGACATCGACCGGGTCCGAAGCCACCTGGCGAAGTACTACAAGAAGATGGACGAAAGCGCGCCGTGGGAGCGCTGAAACTTCGAAAGCCCTAGCGGCTCAAGAATTCCGCGATGTGGTTGGCGAGCTCTTCGCCCGCATCCTCTTGCAAGAAGTGTCCGGCGTCGCGAATCAGCGGATGGTCGACGCCCTGCGCGCCGCGCATCGCATGCCGGAAGATCTCGCCCATCGGCCCCGTGATGGGGTCGCTGTCGCTGAAGGCGACCAGCATCGGCGTGGGGCTCACCGACAGCTTCGCCCAGGCCTCTTTGTTGGCCGCGGACGCGGGATCGTCCGGTGCGGTCGGCACCAGGCCGGGCATGGCGCGCGGTCCCGCGCAATACTCGTCGTCCGGAAACGGCGCGTCGTAGCCCGCGCGCACCTCGTCGCTCATCGGGCGGCGACAGCCACTCTGGACGAACGCGCCGATGTTCAGCTCCGGTGCCGTCGTGATGGCTTCGCGAAAACGCCACCAGACCTCGGGCAGTGGCTGCTCGCCGTCGGGCAGGCCGGTGTTGGCGACGACCAGGCGGGAAAACCGTTCGGGATGCTCTGCGGCCAGGCGCAATCCGATCAGCCCGCCCCAATCCTGCCCGACCAGGGTCACGTTGCGCAGGTCCAGCACATCGAAGGCCAGCGCCCGCATCCACTCGACGTGGCGTGCGTAGCTGTGGTCCGCGCGGCGGGTCGGCTTGTCCGAACGGCCGAACCCGACTAGGTCGGGGCACACGACGCGATGCCCGGCGGCTGCGAGTATTGGAATCATCTTGCGGTACAGGTAGGACCACGACGGCTCACCGTGCAGCATGAGAACGGGGTCGGCGCTCTCCGGGCCATCTTCGACCAGGCGACCCGCAGCGTAGCGCCGTCGCCATCGGGGATGTCGCAATACCTTGGGGCATAGGGAAATTCGGGCAGATTGTCGAATCGTTCGCCGGGTGTCCGTACCGTCTGCATTTCAGGTCCCTTCGTCCAAGCCCGCCAACTCGGGCAGGGTCATCAATCGCTCCAGAAACGGCCGCTGTCCCTTGAGCAGCTTGGTGCGGGCCTGCGTCACCGGGAACCAGCCGACGCGATCGACTTCGGGGAACTCCCGCAACTTGCCCGAGCCCTTCGGCCATTCGAGTTCGAAGGTGTTGCTGCGCGTATCGGTGACGTCGAGATCGGCCCGCACGCCGAAGGCCGTAACCACTTTGCCGCTGGGCTGTTTGAGCCGACCGAAATCGACGCGCGGCCCCGCGGGCGTCGGCAGCCCGAGCTCCTCGGAAAACTCCCGCTGCGCGACCGTCCAGGGGTCCTCGCCGTCGGTGTACTCACCCTTCGGGATCGACCACGCCCCGTCGTCCTTACGCGCCCAAAACGGGCCACCCGGATGCACGATCAGAACTTCGACGACACCGTCGCTAACCCGGTACAACAGCACACCGGCGCTGAGTTTGGGCATCTAGTTACTCAGACCCCGACGGCGCGTTCCAGGTCTTTGAGCGACGACTCCAGGTGGGCGAGCAGGCGCTGCAGGTGCGGCACGCTGCGCCGGCACCCGGTCAAACCGAAATCGAGATTGGCGCCGTTGCTGACCAGGGTGATGTTCAGCGCCTGGCCGTCCACGATCGCCGATAGCGGATAGCTGCCGTCCAGCCGCGCGCCCCCGTAATACAGCTGCTCGTGCGGCCCCGGCACATTCGATATGACCAGATTGAACGGGGGCGACGTCGACGACACCCACCCCGGAACCGCCGCCAGGGCCAGCGAACCCATGTTCATCGCCGACAGCGCCAGCGCCTGGAACCGGGGCAATTCAGAGAACACCTTCTTGTTGTTGCGCATCGACTCGCTGACGATCTCCAGCCGTCTGGCCGGATCCTCGATGTCGGTGGCCAGGTTGCACAGGATGGCTCCGACGAGGTTGCCGCCGGCGTCGGCCTCGTGTTCCTTGCGCAGGCTCACCGGAACCATCGCGACCAGCGGGGTGTCCGGCAGCGCGTTCTGCTCGAGCAGGTAGTAACGCAGCGCCCCCGAGCACATCGTCAGGACCACATCGTTGAGAGTCACGCCCGCGGCCTTCTTGACGTTCTTGACGCGGTCCACCGACCACGACTGCGCCGCGCACCGCCGGGCGCCCCCGATCTTGACGTTCAACATGGTGCGCGGGGCCCCGAACGGCAGCGTCACCCGCTGCTCGAACAGCGCCGCGCGAGCCAGCGAAACCGTCGAAGGAGCCAGTGCGGCAACACCTCCCGCCGTCCGTTTCAGCGTGCTCAACGGCGACGACGGGACGGACTTGCGTTTGGGTTTGAGCAGGCCCCATGGCGCCCGGATCTCGCGATCGTCGGGGTCGGGCGACAACGAGCGTTGCATCAGCTTCAGGGCCGAGACGCCGTCGATGAGCGCATGGTGCATCTTGGTGTAGACCGCGAAGCGGCCGTCCTTGAGGCCCTCGATCACGTACGCCTCCCACAGCGGACGGTGGCGATCGAGCAGGCTGCTGTGCAGCAGCGAGGTCAGCTCGAGCAGGTCCCGAACCCGGCCCGGGGACGGCAGCGCCGAGCGCCGCACGTGATAGTCGATGTCGAGGTCGTTGTCGTAGGACCACGCGAGATTCGCGATTCCACCGAAGAACGTGGCGGGACGCTTGAGAAAGGTGGGCTGGAAATCCTGCTGCGCGACCAGCCGGTCGTAGAACTCGCGGACGAATCCCCGATCGGCGCCGGCCGGTGGCTCGTATAGCGCTAGGCCCCCGACGTGCATGGGGTGCTCACGGGATTCCCCCAGCAGAAACACCGAATCGGTGGGCATCATCAGTTCCATCCACCAATTAGACCCCCACGGGGAAGCAACCCGCTAGCGCCTCAGGAGATCACTCCGACGCGACCGACCACGCCGACGTCGCGATCAGGTCCCCGCGCTCCAAACCGGCGGCACGATTCTCGTGGATCTTGGCGTACTCCTGAGTGGTCACCATGTCGATGAACGCCTGCGGCGACGGGTATCGAACGACGAGAACCGCGTCCCACCAAGGCCGTTCGCCCTCGCCGATGACCACCGCCGGCGCGCCTCCCGCGTACAGCACGGTGGCACCGACGCGTTCGAGGTGCGGTGTGACCTCACGGCCGTACTGCGCATAGCGCTCGAGGCCGCCGTCAGCCTTGAACTTCAGCAAGTTGACCATCACCACCGGTTCGTCCGCCGGCCGCGCGGCCAGCGCCGCGAACTGTTCGGGAGTGGGTTGCAGGCTGCTCACGTGAATCTCCTTACAGCAGATCGGTGATCGTCTTCAGGCCCGCGTCGTAGAGCACGCCGGGCAGCATGCCGCCGTCGTGCTCGATCGTCGTGCCGTTGACGAAGTCCGCGTCCCCGCTCGCGAGAAAGACGCACACGCGGCCCACCTCCGCCGGTTCCCCCGCGCGGCGCAACGGGACGGCGGCGAAGTACTTTTCGCCGGTCGGATCGTCTTTGGGCAGCACGAACGACCGGAAGTTCTCGGTCATGGTCGGGCCCAGCGCGACGCAGTTGACACGAACCTTCGGTCCCCACTCCTCGGCCAGCGACCGCGTGAGGTGATTGAGCCCGCTCTTGGCCGCGCCATAGGAGACCAACGTCGGAGATCCCGCCGGATGCCCGGCACCGCTGGAAATGTTGATGATGCAGCCGGTGCCGTCCTGGGTGGCCATCTGCCGGTACACCCGAATGGCGAACCACAGCGGGCTGATGAGGTTCATCTGCACCGCGTAAGCGTGAAACAGCGCCGTGCGCTCGAAGTCGTCGTCGCTTCGCGGCGCGCCCTGAATGCGTTGGACGAGTTCGGGAATGCTCTCCACATGCGGCGCCGGGACGGTGCCGCCGGCGTTGTTCACCAGGATGTCGATTCGGCCGTGGGTCGCCACGACGTCGGCGACGAGAGAGTCGATCGAGTGGTAGTCACCTTGGTCGCACACTCGTTGCGAAGCTCGGGCCGCCCAGCCGGCTTCCACGCCGGGGATGGTGTCCAGCGGCGAGCGTGAGCAGCCGACTACCGTGGCGCCGGCGCGGAGCAGTTCATGCGCGATCCCGACGCCGACGCCGCGGCTGGTCCCGGTGACGATCGCAACCTTGCCGTCGAGAACGCCCACCGACCGACCTTCCTCATTGACAGTCACTGCCAGGTAGTCATACCGTGCCATCTCGTTGGTGCGATGTAAAGGCGTGCGGGAGGTCAGCCATGAGCAAGCTTCGCGTCATCCAGTGGGCGACCGGAGGTGTCGGCAAGGCCGCCATCGAATGCGTCGTGAATCATCCGCAGCTCGAGCTCGTCGGGTGCTGGGTGCACAGCGCGGAAAAGGACGGCGTCGACGTCGGCCGGATCGTCGGGACGGACGACCTCGGCGTCACCGCCACCTCCAGCGCCGACGAGGTGCTGGCCCTCGGCGCCGACTGCGTCGTGTACAGCCCGCTGATACCCAACGACGACGAGGTCGTCGCGATTCTGCGGTCCGGCAAGAACGTCGTCACACCGGTCGGCTGGGTATATCCCGACCTCGACAGCCCGGCCGTCAAAGCAATTGCGGACGCCGCGGTCGAGGGTGGGGTAACCCTGCACGGATCCGGCATCCATCCCGGCGGCATCACGGAGCGATTCCCGCTGATGCTGTCCGGACTGTCATCAGCGGTCACCCATGTGCGCGCCGAGGAGTTCTCCGACATCCGCACCTACAACGCGCCGGACGTCGTGCGCCACATCATGGGCTTCGGCGGCACCCCCGAGGAAGCCATGCAAGGGCCCATGGCCACGCTGCTCGAGGCGGGCTTCAAGATGTCCGTGCGAATGGTGGCCGAGCACATGGGTTTTCGCATCGATCCCAACATCAGGACCGTCCAGGAGATCGCCGTCGCGACCGCCGACATCGACTACGACCCCTTCCCGATCACCGCGGGAACCGTGGCCGCCCGCCGATTCCGCTGGCAGGCGATCGCCGACGGCGAACCGGTCATCACCGCGGCGGTCAACTGGCTGATGGGTGAAGACAACCTGGAACCGGACTGGAACTTCGGCGGGCTCGGCGAACGCTTCGAGGTCGAGATCACCGGCGACCCCACCGTGTCGCTGACCTTCAAGGGCCTGCAACCACCATCCATCGCCGAAGGGCTCAAACGAAACCCCGGTGTCGTCGCCACGGCCAACCACTGCGTCAACGCGATTCCCGACGTCTGCGCCGCCGGCCCCGGCATCAAGACCTATCTCGACCTGCCGCTTTTCGCCGGACGCCCCGCCCCCAAAGTTGCTGCGCCGCTATGACATCCGGCGTCCTAGACGATGTGTCGTTCTGCCACCTCGTCATCGGCGTGACCGACATGGACCGCTCGCTGGCCTTCTACCGCGACGTGATCGGCATGGAGGTCATCTTCGAGACCCTCATCTCCGGAGAACCCTTCGACGCGGTCCTGCATGCCAAGCGAAAGCAGGAGGGCCGGGTGGTGGGCGGCTTGCTGGGCGGGTTGATGGTCGAGCTGCTCTCCCTCGGCGCCAAGCCGCCCGCGGATCAACAGGCGCGCCGCATCACCGGCATCCACAACGTCTCGCTCTCCGTCCCGGACCTCGACGACACCCACCGTCGCATCACCGCCGCGGGCTGCACGCCCGACCAGGATCCGTTCGAAATAGGCGGGGTGCGAATGTTTTTCGTCAAGGACCCGGACGGAACGCCGGTGGAGTTCATCGAGCTGCCCGGCGGCGCGCGCAGCACGTACGAGATGCACCGGGGCGTGCCGCTACGGATGGGGCCCGTGACATGACCTACACCCATCCCGAGTCGATGCGCGGCCACGTGGCAATCGTCACCGGTGCCGCGCAGGGCGTGGGCAAGGGCATCGCCGCCGCGCTGCTCGAACGCGGTGCGGCGGTGCTGCTGGTCGACATCCAAGCCGACGTCCTGAGCACGACGACCGACGAGCTGGCGTCGACGGGCCGGGTCGAGAAGTTGGTCGCCAATCTGCGCGATCCCGACAGCGCCCAGCGGATCGTGGCGGCTGCGATCGACGCCTTCGGTACCGTGCATGGCCTGGTCAACAACGCCATTGCGACCAACGAGCCCAAGGCGTTCGTCGACATCACCACCGAGGACCTGGCGCTCGGCTACGACGTCGGGCCCCGGGCAACATTCCTGCTCATGCAGGCGGTGCACCCGGTGATGGTCGAGGCCGGCGGCGGATCGATCGTGAACCTCGGCTCGGGGACGGGCACCGGGGGCGAACCCAGGTGGGGCGGGTACGCCGCCGCCAAGGAGGGCATCCGGGGACTGTCGAAGGTCGCCGCCCTGGAATGGGGGCGCGACAACATCCGCGTCAACGTCATCTGCCCGTTCGCCGAGTCCGACGGCGTCAAGCTGTGGAAGCAATACGCGCCCGACGATTACGCGAAGGCGGTGAGACGCGTTCCGATGAAGCGCATCGGAGACGTGCGCACCGACGTGGGCGCGCTGGTGGCGTTCCTACTCAGCAGCGACGCGACGTTCATCACGGGTCAAACCATTCACGTCGACGGTGGCATCGGCAGCTTCCGATGAAAGAGTCGCTGCGCGATCGACAGCGCGCACAGGTCCGGGCCGACATCAGGCGCGCGGCGTTCCGGCTCTTCGTCGAGCGTGGGTACGACGCCGTGACGACCGAGGAAATCGCCTCGGCCGCAGGCGTTTCGCCACGCACCTTCTTCCGGCACGTGCCAACAAAGGAGGATCTGCTGCTTGCGCCGGTTCGCCACGGTGGCGCCGCGATCGTGAACCTGCTCGAACAGCGCCCGGCGGGAGAGGCGCCGGATGTCGCACTGATCAACGCCATCATTGTCCGAACCCGGTCATTCGACGAAGCCGACTGTGAGGAGTGGCGCGAAGCCCTGCTGGTTGCGCCTAATCTGCTCGGCAAGGTCACGCTGCACACACCCGCGGACAAGGAGCGGGCGACGAAACTGATCGGCGAGCGCATGGGCGCCAACCCCGACGCCGATATCCGACCAGGCCTTCTGGTCCAACTCGGCTTTGCCGCAGGCGATTTCGCATTCCAGACCTGGGTGCGCCAGTCGAGCAAGAAGCCGCGCCCGCTGGACCGCTACGTCACCGACGCCCTCGAAGCGATCAAGAGCCATCATTGGCAGCGCGCATACGTTGGGCGGAAACGGGCACAGTAACCCAATGAGTGTTGTGGTGATCGGCCAGATCGGCCGGGACCTGGTACTGCGCACCGATGGGCCGCCGTCGGCGAGTGAGTCCAGAACAATTCTGCAGCGCGAAGAGCTGCTGGGCGGCAAGGGCGCCAACCAGGCAGTCGGTCTCGCCCAGCTCGGGGTACCGGTCGCACTAATCGGCGTGGTGGGCGACGACACAGCGGGAACTTTCGTGCTTGAGGAAGCGGAAGGTGACGGTATTGACATAGGTGGCGTCGTGCGACGCGGGACCACGGCACTGCTGGTTGATCTGGTGGCACCGCCGCCGGAGCGAATGCTTCTCGAACACATACCGGAAAGCTCGCTCGTGCGGGTCGACGACCTCGACCGGTCGGCCGAGCGGTTAAACGGGGCGGAGATCGTTTCAATTCAGCTGCAGCAGCCGGCGGAGACGGCGCTTGCGGCGGCGCGCCGGGCCCGGCGGCGTGGTGTGCGCGTCGTCGCGGATGGTGCACCGCCGCAGGATATTCAAGCCGATTTGCTTGCATCCGTGGACGTGATACGGGCCGATGCCACAGAGGCCGCGCTTATCGGTGGAAAAGCCGTTGGCACTGTGGACGAAGCGGCCGAGCTGGCCGACAATCTTTTGACGTGCGGGCCTGAGCTCGTTGCGATTGCGGTTCCCGACGTGGGCGACCTCCTGGCGTGGCGTGGAGGCAGCGAGCTATTCGAATTCGCCGACGTAGACGTGGTCGATCCGACCGGTGCCGGCGATGCCTTTGTTGCCGGGCTTATTTCCGCATTGCGTGACGGCGCCGGGCCTCAGCATGCAGGACAGCAAGCCGCTGCCGCCGCCAGCTCCACGGTGCAGCGCCTTGGCGGACGCCCATCCCTTGACGAAATCGGCTAGAACCAGACCCTTCTGCCGGCCACCGGGCGCCCGACCGCGCCGAGGATCCACAAGATCACACCGATGACCACCAGGATTCCGCCGATCGTGTACAGGATCGACAGGCTCGTGAAGTAACCGATGATCAAGAGAATGATGCCCAGGATGATCACAGCACACTCCTCTCCATTACGCGCACGTTGAATTAGCCCGAAATGCCCGAGTACCCGCCCCGGAGGGCTTCAATCAGGACGACAGACTTAGTCGAGCGCCGGCAGGACCACGTCGGTGAGCAGCTGAACCGACTTCCATGCTTCGTCGACGGGCATGCCGCCGACCAGCGGATGCATCACCAACGGCCCGTAGTGTTCGGACTCGCGAACTTCGGCGATGAGCTGCTCGGGAGTCAGGAATCGGTATCGTCCCGAGGCCTTCACCTCGTCCAGCGTCCGGACTCCCGGCAGGTGCATGAGTGAACGATGGTCGGTTGCCCATTCGCCGTAAGTGACTGCCTCCCAGAGGATGTGCTCGCCGAGTTCCGCCCACGCCCGGTCCGGATCCTCGTGCAGGTAGATCATGCCGCGGTTGATCGGGCCGGGCATGATGACGAACGGCGTCAGACCGACGTCGGAACACAGCTCGCGGTAGTAGCCGGCGATGTCGGGCAGGTGGTCGGCCAGGCTGAGCGGTAACCGGAAGCGCGCGGCCCGCCGCGCGGTGGCACGCGCTCCCCCGCCGACATACAGCGGTGGGTGCGGCCTGGTCCAGGTGCCGGTGCAGATTCCGGAGTCCGGATCGGCGCCGGACCACACCGACAGCATTCGCTCGATCAGGCCGTCCATCAGCTCGCCCCGCCGGCCGAAATCGACCGCCAGCGCGTCGTATTCGACGGTTCGGTAGCCCAACCCCACCGTGGTGTGCAGCCGTCCTCGGCTCATGTTGTCCACCAGCGCGATGTCCTCGGCCAGGCGGACGGGATTCCACAACGGGCCAAGCGCGCAGTCCACGCTGGCGATCAGAGTCGTCGTTCGCGCCAAGAACATCGACGCCGCCATGATGGGGTTGCAGCTCCATCCGTGGCCGGTCGCGTGGTGCTCGTCGACGCTGACCGTGGTGATGCCTCGGGATTCGCCCCACTGCGCCAGTTCGAGTGCGGCGGACAAGATCCCGCTCTGCGTCCTCGGCTCGCCCTGCGGCGAGGCGAAGTTGAAGCGCAGCACGGTCAGCACCATGTCCGGCCCTCAGCCCTGGACCGGCGCCGCCGCCGACCGCAGGAACGCGGCGAAGTCGGGAAAGAGTGCACGGTCGACGATTTCGATGCGGGTGCCGAAGGCGTCGACGTAGTACGCGAACAGCGCCAGGCCCGGCGGTGAGACATCGGCGGTGGCTTCGAAGGTGAAGCCGTTGGCCTCTAGCATCTCTGCGCTGCCGGCGAGGTCGTCGGTGAAGTAGCCGAGGTGATGAGCGGAGTTGCCGGGCGCCGCCTTCCACGGGCTATCGGGAACCTCTTGGATGAGTTCGAGGTGCGGGCTCTGCAGGGAGTAGACGAATGTCGAGGTGAGTTCGTGTGTTTCGGTCGCGGTGCGGAAGGGCAGCGTGTAGGTCAGCGGCGTGATCCATCGGTAGCCGGCCAGCGTGCTGAGCCGGGCCATCGCGGCTTCGAGGTCGGGCACGACGATGCCGGTGTGGTAGAAGTCCTCGGGTCGAAGCGCGAGTGCCATGGTCTTGTCCTTAATCTCAGACGCAGTCCGACGCGCCGTCGACGACGAAGACCGCGCCGCTGGTGTAACTGCTCTGCTCGGTGCACAGGAATGCGATCGTGGGAGCGATCTCCGCGATGGACCCGAAGCGGCGCAACGGAATATGTGCCAGCTCGGATTCCACGATGTCCGCCGCGGCGTGCATGGGCGCGGTCATCGGCGTGTCGATGGTTCCCGGTGCGACGGCGTTCACCCGGATTCCCTTGGTTGCCCACTTGACCGCGAGATTCCTGGTGATGTCGACGATCCCGGCCTTCGCGGCCCCGTAGCCGGGCACCAAGGGAACCGCCCGCAGCGCAGACATCGACGCCAGATTGACCACGCTGGCGCCTCCCGCCGCGGTCGATGCCCTCAAGGCTGGGTACAGTCCCACCGTAAGCCGGTATGGCCCAACGAGGTTGAGGCCCACCGACACCTCGAAACCCTCCGGCTTCGATTCGTCCAGGCCGCCTGGGAAATTCGCGCCCGCATTGTTTATCAAGACGTCGAGGCTGGCGAAGCTGGCGGCCAGCGCATCCACCGAGTCATGGTCGGTGATCTGCAGCGAGCGGTAGGCCATGCCGGCCAGGTCGGCGTCATAGTCCGTCGCCGCCGGTTTGGTGCCGGTGATGGTGACCTCGGCTCCGGCATCCCGGAACAGCACCGCGGTGGCGTGCCCGATCCCGCTGGTGCCACCGGTGATCAACGCGGTCGTGCCGGTGAAGTCGAAGCCGACACGGGCCGTCATGAGTTCCTCGCTATTTGTTCGGAGAGCCATGCTCGTTCCCAGAAATTGGTGCTGTCCGCGAGCAGGACTTCGTGTGCCTCCCGCAGTACCGCCCGGGCCGCGGGATCATCCGACGAGACGAGCTCGGCGAGATGGATGGCGTGCAGGGGGCGGCCCGCGGCAAGATGCTCCCGCGCGCGATCCACAAGGGCCTCGGCGCCGGCCAGTTCGATCACGTCGGCGCCGACTGCATCGAAGCCGACGGGGTAGAGCTCGGTGGTCGAGCGGTGGTGGAACCAGCCCGAGTAGTTCTCCCAGATCGCTCTGACATCCCAGGCGACCTTCCCATAGCCTTGTCCCACTTCGTATTCCGCGGGCAGCGTGATCTCGCGCATCAGGGTCTGGACGTCCTTGCCGGCGTTCATCCCGGCCACAGTCTCGTCGTGGACGTACTGGATCGCGTCGCGCAGCCTCGTAAGCTCGGCGTCGATCAGATCGGCGCCCGCGATCGGTTCGAAGTGACCGGTCACCAGCAGTTCGGGCCGAAGTGCGCGTACCCGCTCGACCGATGCGATGGTGGTCAGGGCGTCGCGGTAGCGGTCGCCCCGTATGGTGACGAGGTTGGGAATGTGTCCGAAGATCGGACCGAAGGTGTTTCCGCACAGGCAAATTCGCTCGTCCGGCAACCAGACCACCAGCGAGTCGGTGGTCTCGCCGCCGGGCACCGAGATCAGCTCCAGCCGTCGACCGCCCACCTCGAGGGAGAGGGTGTCCTCGAAGTCGAGATCGACGGCAGGGACACTCTGGCCGGGCAGGTGCTTGGTTCCGAGGCGCCGCTGGATTGCCCGAATGCCGGACGTCAGCGTGTCTTTGAAGGCGAATGCGCTGCGGCTGGCGCGGTACGGGATCAGCCGCTCGTTGTCGTCCCGCCACGCCGTCCAATTAGCTTGCGCGACAACCGTTGTTTCCGGATCGCGGACGCTGTCCAGGCCGCCGACGTGGTCCACATGGCCCTGCGTGAAGATGATGTAGCGCACCGGCGAGGAGTCGACGGCGTCGAAGTTCGCGCGGTGCACCGGCCCCTCGAAGCCCATCCCGGTGTTGACGATCACCCGGCCGTCGGCGGTGGTCAGCATGTACGCGTTGGACAGGCCCGGCGAGCACCACAGCCCCGGGGCGAGCCGCTCGGCTTGTTCGGCCGACGCCGGGCGCATGGCCTCGGCGCCGGGCCTGCCGCGATAGACCGGTCCGGGCATCGCTGTTGACTCCTTCATTCGGGGCGGACGTCGAATCTATCGAAATAGAAGTCGAACCGCCCACGGAGTTCGTCGGCCGAGATGCCGAAGTGCCGTTGCAGGTCGTAGCGGATGCGGCCGTGCTTTCCGCGCGGGTTGCCGTCCAGGTAGCGCCGGAACCGTTCGCGCACCTTCGGTGTCAAGTCCACGTTGCCGCGGCGGTAAAGCTCGTCGAGCAGCGGCATTTCGTTGCCGTTGAGGTGGTGGAAGCTGACGTCGAGGCTGCGATCGGCGGGCACCAGGTCGCGGTCGCGCACGCACGCGCTGAGCAGCCGGTGCACGCGGTCGCTCCAGTAGTCCAGGAGCCAATCCGGGTCGATGCTAGTCCGGCGCAACCGATCGGAGTAGGCCATCATCGTGATCGCCGATTGGATCACGGCGACGGGATCGCGGTGTGTGAAGGCCACCGTCGCGTCCGGAAATGTTGCCACCAGCGGGCCGAGCTGCTCACAGTGCTGCGGGCTCTTGAGGATCCAGGTCCGCGGGCCGCGCAGGAACGTCAACGCCTGCAAGACTTTCTTCATGTACGCGTAGTGCTGTGTTTGGTCGAGCGCCAGGTAGAAGTCGCGCCAATCGGGAACGCGCGCATGCCATTCCAGCACATAGGCGGCCAGATCGAGGTCGAGGAGCTCGACTTCCTCCTCGATCGCCTCGGGGAACCGGTCGTGCATGGCGGCCACCACCGGTGCACTGGCCATGAGCGCCTCGTGTTCGGATTTGGCCCGCGCGTAGCGTGGGTCGACCCCGAAGATGTCGGGTCCTTCGCCCCGCGCGGGTATCGGCTCCTGGCTTTCCCAATACGGCAGCGCGCGTCGGCGCGGGTCGGCCGCAATGAGATTGACCAGATGGGTGGTGCCGGATCGCGGCATTCCGACGACGACGAACGGTTTCTCGATCGGGATCGACTCGATCTCGGGATAACGCTTGACGAGTTCGGTCAACGACAACCGGTTGCGCAGCAGGCGAACGACCCGTTGGCGCAGTGAGGACCGTGTCAGCTCGCGCAGGCCCTCGTCGGCTTCGATCGCGGCCACGTGCGCGCGCAGGCGGTCACCGAAGCCGTCCGTGTCGTCCAGGTCGCCGACACCGGCCATCTCGACGGCCTCGGCCATCATCCGATCGATGTCGAAGTCGACGCGTTTGGCCTCGGTGAATTTCAGAATCTGGCGCTGTACATCGGTGAGCTTGGGCGCCGTCAAGTCGTCGAAGTCGATATCCGCGATGTCGGGGCCCGCAGAGCCCATGCGAGCGCCTCCTAGCGGGCTCTACAAATTGGCCAGGTCGTCGGGAACGTCGACTTTGTGTTCCTTGAGCGCCTCGAGAGGCACGACCTCCAGTGTGCGCTCGTGAGTCGACGCCAAGACCACGGGGGCGGCGCAACCGTCGTGATGGGCCCGAAGCCAGTTCAGGGCGGTGACGCACCAGCGATCGCCGGGCAGCAGGCCGGGGAAACGGTACTCGGGCACCGGTGTCAACAAGTCATTGCCGATGGAACGCTGGTGCTCCAGGAATTCGGCAGTCATCACGGCACAGATCGTGTGCCGGCCCCGGTCTTCGGGCCCGGACGAGCAGCAACCGTCGCGATAGAAACCAGTCAGTGGGTCGGTACCGCACGGTTCCAGCGGCCCGCCCAGCACATTGCGATCAGGCACTTGCTCAGTATCGCGCTCCCGGGCACGAAGTTTGCGGGAAATGCGCCATCCGCGCCGCGAAAAATTGCCCGCCGGATCGCGCCGATCAGGCTGGCGGCAGTTTGCCGCCGCGATGGCTGGGCTCGGCTGAGCACACTGCGGCCAGCTTCGGCCGTTTGCCGGAGTCGACGACGGCTTGCGTGGGCTATGTTCTTGGGATGGCGAGCCCGAACCCACCCGGAAACCCCTCCGACGAACCACCCCAGGGGTGGCAGCCGCAGGGCTATGGTGCGCAGCAGAATCCCCAAATCCCTCCGCCGCCCGGATATCCGGGCCAACCGGGGTACCAACCGGGCTATCCGCAGCCGCAGCCGTACCCGCCCCCCTACCCCGGCTACCCGGGGCACGTCGATCCCCAAGCGCCATTTGGTCGCGATCCCGCCACGGGCGTACCGCTTTCGGACAAATCCGCCACCACGGCCGGCCTCCTCCAGCTGTTCCTGGGGGTGTTCGGCATCGGCCGGTTCTATATCGACTCGACCCAGATCGCGATCGCTCAGTTGTGTGTGGGCATCTTCGGATTCGTCTTCACCCTGTTCTGCCTTTTCGGCTTCCCGGTGCTGCTCGGTTCGGCCATCTGGGCCATCGTTGACGCCATCATGATGTTCACCGGCAGCGTCACCGACAGCCACGGCCGCAAGCTGCGCTAGGGGATGTCATCGACGGGACGCGCCCGCTCAACACCGCTTGATGACAATGAAATAACGATTCTCAGCTAAACGTATCGCGACGCGCTAAGTAAATACCGGGTTACGGGGCTCGGCCAACTTATCGTCAATTCGTGTACCGCCGAACGGTCTTGAAGCTACCGCTGGTGTTGGCAGCGGGCAGTGCGCTGGCCCACGCACCCCGTGCCTCCGCCGAACCAGCACCCCGCTCGTCCGGGGAGATAACCCGGTGGTCGGCCGAACGCGCCAATCGCTGGTATCAAGCCCAAGGTTGGCTTGTCGGAGCGAATTTCATCACTTCCAACGCCATTAATCAGCTCGAGATGTTTCAGCCCGGCACCTACGATCCCCGGCGCATCGACACCGAACTTGGCTGGGCCCGCGCGGCCGGGCTCAACAGCGTGCGGGTCTTCCTCCACGATCAGCTCTGGGCCCAAGACGCCCGCGGCTTCCTGATGCGTCTGGCGCAGTTCGTCAATATCGCCGCGCGCCACCGCATTAAGCCGCTGTTCGTTTTCTTCGACTCGTGCTGGGATCCGTTACCCAGACTGGGTCCGCAACACGCGCCGAGGCCCGGCGTGCACAACTCCGGATGGGTGCAGAGCCCGGGAGCCGAGCACCTCGGCGATCCCGCCTACGCCCGCCTGCTGCGTGACTACGTCACCGGGGTGTTGACCCAGTTCCGCACTGACGACCGGGTTTTGGGCTGGGACCTGTGGAACGAGCCGGACAATCCGGCGAAGGTGTACAGCAAGGTCGAGCGCCCAGACAAGCTGGAGCGTGTGGCGGAGCTGCTCCCCCAGGTGTTCCTGTGGGCGCGTGCTGTCGATCCGAGTCAACCGCTGACGAGCGGTGTGTGGCGCGGTGACTGGGGTGAGCCGGCGAGACTCAGCGCCATCAGCGCCATGCAGCTGGACAACTCCGACGTGATCACGTTCCACTCCTATGCCGAACCCACGGCCTTCGAGTCCCGGATCAACGAGCTTGCCCCCCTTGGGCGCCCGATCATTTGCACCGAGTACATGGCGCGGCCGCAGGGCAGCACCGTCGAGTCGATCCTGCCCGTGGCGAAGCGCCACAACGTCGGCGCATTCAACTGGGGCCTGGTAGCCGGGAAGACCCAGACCTACTTTCCGTGGGACTCGTGGGATCACCCGTACACGGCACCGCCGAAGGTATGGTTCCACGACCTTCTGCTGCCCGACGGGCGGCCATACCGGGAGAGCGAAATTCAAGCGATCCGCGGACTTACCGGCGCGCAAGGCTAGTGCTGCCGAAGGGGTTTCGGCGTCGATGACGACGGTGCACTGCCATACAGGCCCAACCCCCGGGCGGCCTCCGTGGCCACTTCGCCGCGCAGATCCGAGATCGGGGAGCTGCCGCGCACATGGATCGCGTTCGAGAGCAGGATGACGTAGGTATCCGATTCCGGATCCAGCCACAGCGTGGTTCCGGTGAACCCCGTATTGCCAAAGCTGCCAACGGGAAAGATCGACCCGCGGGGTCTGGAAAAGGGAGTGTCGATGTCCCAGCCGAAGCCGAACAGATTCTGTCCGTTGATGGCCGGATAGCTCGGAACGGTGGCCCTGCGGGCCGCATCGTTCGCCGCTTGAAGTTGTCGGGCGCTATGCCCGGGCTGCTCCGGCGTCGTCATCATCTCGAGAGTCGCTTGCTGCAGCGGAAACTTGCTCGGGCGGCCCGCAAGTCGATCAAGCAGGGCCTGCGCAAAAATGCTGACGTCGTGCGCCGTCGCGAACACACCGGCATTCCCGGCCACTCCCCCCATGCGGCGCGCCGTCGGGTCGTGCACGGTGCCGCGAAGCAGGTGACCGTAATCGGGATTCTTGCTTGGATCGGCTCTGTTTTCCTCGTCGAGCGCCGTCGGTGCGATGCGCGGCAAGAGGCTGGCCGGAGGAAGGTAGCGGGTGTCCTCCATGCCCAGCGGCCCGAATACGTTTTGCTCTACGTAGACGTCTTCCGCCTGGCCCGTGATCTTTTCGAGTAGCGCCCCGAGTAGCAGGAAGTTGATGTCGGAGTAACGGAACACCTCGCCGGGACCCGACTGCAGCGGCGTGGTGAGCGCACGACGGATGCCCTCCGCCTTGTCGGGTCCGTCCAATCCCCATGGGTCGCCGAGGTTTACGTCTATCGGTTCGCCCGAGGTGTTTGTCAGCAACATGCGCAGCGTCACCCCGGCGCGCTGCGGGTCGTTGCCCGCGTTGAACTCGGGCAAATAGTTCTGAACCGGATCGTCGAAGCCGACCTTGCCTTGTTCGTAGAGCTGCATGACGGCGATCGCCGTCGCGAGGCACTTCGTCAACGACGCCAAGTCGAAGATCGTGTCCTCGGTCATCGGCTCTGCGGGTGCGGGCGATCCGTCCAGCCCCTGTTCGCCCGCAAGCTTGCGCGAGCCAAACGCCTGATGGAAGACGACGTTGCCGGCGTGCCCGATCACGACCACGGCACCCGGCAGCCTGTTTGCGGCGACCGCATTGTTCATCAGTTTGGCGACGGCTGCGAAGTCCCCCGCGGCCCCCGCAGCCGGCGGCGGGGTCGCCTGCGGTGGCTCCGTCGCCTGCATCGGCGCCGATGCCTGCGGCGGCTGCATCGCCTCCGTTGGCTGTGTTGCCTGCGTCGGCTGCATCGCCTGCGTTGGCTGCGTCGCCACCGCGCTGCCGTGGGCTGCCAGGTGGCCCGGATAGCCACGCGAGGAAGGCAGAGCGAGGATAAGCAGGACGGCTCCAACAGTGATGGCCGTCCGCACGGGCCACGCCATCGACCCGAGTTCGGGCATATCGCAAGGGTAGGCCGACGGTCCAGAGCCGAACGAGGTGGAACCAAGCGTGAGGACTCACCCCAGTTGACGTCTCGCAGGCGGGGGATTGCCGTGCTGGTGAGCGCGACGGCGGCGGGGGTCATGCTGGCGCACTGCAGCGCCGCGCCCCTGGCATCTGCCGATGACTCGGTTCAGCCGGTCACCGCGGAGGAACTCGGTGCGAGCTGGCGGCCGGGTTGTCCGGTCGAACCCGCGCGGCTGCGGCGGGTCGGCGTCGACCACATCGGTTTCGACGGCCAGACCCACCGCGGCGAGCTGATCGTGCACGAAGACCTGGTGCCGCAGGTCATCGCGATCTTCGAGCAGCTTTACCGGCTGCGCTTTCCCATCGAGAAAATCCGCACCGCCGACCACTATCCGGGCGCCGACGACGAGCTATCCATGGAGGACGACAACACGTCGGCGTTCAACTGCCGAGGCATCCCGGGGTCCAGCGAATGGTCTCAACATGCCTACGGTCGGGCCATCGACGTCAATCCCCTTCTCAATCCGTGCGTCTACGCAAGCGGCGTATTCGAACCGCGGAATGCGGCGCCGTATCTCGATCGCAGCCGCACTGACCCGGGACTCCTGCACAACGGCGACGCAGGCGTACGCGTCTTCACCGACCGAGGCTGGCAATGGGGCGGCCATTGGTCGAGTCCCGTCGACTACCAGCACTTCGAGCTGCCTTCACGATGAATTACGCCGGCTCAGATACCGCCGCAGATAGATACAAACGGTATGGGCGCACAGATGCCGATAGAGACGTATGGTCGCGGGCCGTAATACGCGGGCGGAGGTGGAAGCGCTGGCGGCGGAGGTGGTGCCTCTGGCGGCGGGGGCGGCAAGGCTGGCGGCGGGAGTGCTTGTGCGAGAACGACGCACGTATCGGATGGCGCGTCATAGGTCCAGGTCGCGTGACCGCCTAGGCATGAGCACGGTCGATGCCCGCGAGCATCCGGCCCGGTTCCAGCCGATGGCCGGCAGGGCGGCTGGTTCTGATGGTTGCTGAAAGCTGCCCGTAATTCTCCTGCGTACTGGCTGCGTACTAGCCACATCACCCGGGCGGCAACGTCACAAAGTGGGACAATTTGTAGGTGACGACAACAACGCGGCTATTAGGGGGGCAGAAAAGGAACAACTAATTTGAAGAGGGCAATATTGGGCGTGTCAACTGCAGCAGCCATAGCACTGGCACCCCTCTGCATTCCACCAGCACAAGCGCACGCCGACGATCCCTGTGTCAGCATCACCGATCCCGCTGCCCACCAGGCTTGCATCGACAAATCCCGGCGCGAGAACCCCCTGCACAGATACCAAGGCAATTGCGATGCCACCGCCCTTTATGGACAGATGGGCCAACTTTGTCGGGACTTCTGGATCCGAAAGTCTGCCCCCCAATGGAGGGTGGGCTGAAGTCAACCCACCGCCCCGGCTGATCAAGAGATCAGGCCCCGGCGGGGCAGCTTTCGGGCGGCCTCGTCATCCACGACCGATCGGCTAGCGCTTGCAAATAGAAAAGAAGCCGTTTCACCCGTACTAATGCCCGGCTAGTTTGTGGCGGTGGCGGAGGGATTTGAACCCTCGGACGGTGTTAGCCGTCACACGCTTTCGAGGCGTGCTCCTTAGGCCGCTCGGACACGCCACCGCCGAGCAGCTTACCGAACCGTCCGCCGCTCACCCCAATCGCTGGCGGGCGAAGAAGGCCTCCAGCGGTGCGGCGCATTCTTCCGCAAGCACGCCGCCCCGCACGGCCGGGCGGTGGTTGAGCCGACGATCGCGGACCACGTCCCACAGCGATCCGACCGCTCCCGTTTTGGGCTCCCAGGCGCCAAAGACCAGCCGCTCGATGCGAGCCAGCACCAGCGCGCCCGCGCACATGGTGCAGGGCTCGACGGTCACCGCCAGCGTGGTCCCCTGCAGCCGCCACCCGTCGCCCAGCACGCCGGCCGCCGCCCGCATCGCCAGGATCTCCGCGTGCGCGGTCGGATCACCGAGGGCCTCACGGGCATTCACCGCCCGGGCGAGTTCGGTGCCGTCGGGGCCGACGACCACCGCCCCGATGGGGACGTCGCGGGGTCCCGCCGTCGCGGCGACCGACAGCGCGGTACGGATCAGATCTTCGTCAGAGAACACCGACCGAGCTTGCGATCACCGACCGAGGCGGTCGATCACGGCCGACAGCTGGTCGGCAAAGCCCATTTCCCGGGCGATGCGGCCCAATTGCTCGTCGGCGTAGAGGTCGGACTCATCGAGGATGACACCGAGTACCGCCTCGGGCAGGCCCACGTCCGACAGCAACCCGAGGTCGCCCTCCTCGAACGGCTCCACGTCCTCGAGGTCCTCGGGATCGATATCGGCGTCGAGATTGTCCAGCACCTCGGCCGCGATGTCGTAGTCCAGCGCGGCCGTGGCATCCGACAGCAGCAGCCGGGTCCCCGACGGCGCCGGGCGCACAATGACGAAGAATTCGTCGTCGACATCGAGAAGCCCAAACACCGCTCCGGCGCTGCGTAGTTCACGCAGCTCCGTCTCGGCCGCCGACAGACTAGTCAACGACTTCGTCGCCATCGGGTAGCAGCGCCATTGGCCCTCTTCGCGCACGACCGCGACGCCGAAGCCATCCGGCACGTCCGCGGACGGGCCCTGTGCGGAGGCCCGTTGTGCTCCCATGGCCGCATACGCTAGTCGCTGACCAGGCCCCTTGACCAGACAGACGCACCCGTGCGAGCGAACCTGAACCACCACGGCGTGCGGAACTGTGCCAACCTTGGACTGTGGCTCGGACTGCAACGAAGACACCGATATGCGTGCTCGGTCTGGGACTGATCGGCGGCTCGATCATGCGGGCCACCGCAAAAGCCGGCCGCGAAGTATTCGGCTACAACCGGTCGGTGGAAGGCGCGCAGGGAGCCGTCGCCGACGGCTTCGACGCCACCACCGACCTCACCGAAACGCTGACCCGCGCCGCCGACCTCGGCGCACTCATCGTGCTGGCCGTGCCGATGCCGGCCCTGCCCAGCATGCTCGCCCACATCAGCGAATTGGCCCCCGACTGTCCGCTGACCGATGTCACCAGCGTCAAACGCGCGGTGCTCGACGAGGTCGCGGCGGCCGGTCTGCTGCAGCGCTTCGTCGGCGGTCACCCGATGACGGGCACCGCCGAGTCCGGTTGGCCCGCCGGCCATGCCGGGTTGTTCACCATGGCCCCGTGGGTCATCAGCGTCGACGACCATGTGGATCCCGAAGTGTGGTCAATGGTCATGACGCTGGCGCTGGACTGCGGCGCGGCGGTGGTGCCGGCCAAGTCCGACGAGCACGACGCCGCCGCGGCCGCCATCTCACACCTGCCGCACCTGCTCGCCGAGGCCCTCGCCATCACCGCCGCCGAGGTGCCGCTGGCGTTCGCGCTGGCCGCGGGGTCTTTCCGAGATGGCACGCGGGTGGCCGCCAGCGCGCCGGACCTGGTGCGCGCGATGTGCGAAGGCAACTCCAGCGAACTGCTGCCCGCCCTCGACCGTGCCATCGAGCTGCTGAGTCGTGCGCGCGACTCCCTCGACCGGGACATCTCGGTGGCCGAGCTCGTCGAAGCCGGCCACGCGGCGCGAACCCGTTTCGACAGCTTCCCGCGCTCCGACATCTTCACCATCACCATCGGCGAGGACAACTGGCGCGAGGAATTGGCCGCCGCGGGCCGGGCCGGCGGGGTGATCAGATCCGCTCTGCCAACCCTGGATAGTCGACGATGAACCCGTCGGCGTCGACGCTCACGTTGGTGTCGGCGACCGGCGAACGCAGCTTGATCCCGTCGAGACTGCCCGCGCTGGTGTAGCTGACGACGGCCGCGGTGACGGTCATCTCGGGCACGTTCACATAGACCATCGGCAACGCGATCGACTCCGCATGTTCGTGCAGCCCGAGCCGCCGGATCGGCAGGGCGTTGAAGAACGGGCTGAACACCACGTCGACGTCGAGGGCACCGTTATACCCCGCGCGCGACTCGCCTTGATGGTCGGTCACCAACCACATGTTCTCCTCGTCGCGGGCAATGGCCAGCTGCCGTTCCCGCTCGGCCAGCGTCACGGTCAACCCGAACCGCTTGGTTGCGCCCGTCTCGTCGGTCTGCACCTCGTAGAAGGCGCCGAACGCCGGATTTGTCTCGGTGGCCGCGGCCACGATGCGGCCGTGGGCCCTGATTCGCTTGCCGGACACCTGAATTCGCACCGACTCCATCCGGGAGACATCCTGTGCACGCCAGGTCAACATCGCCGTCACGACGCGGGGAGTCGGATCCGTGGGGCCTGCGTTCACCCCCCTACCGTAAAGCGTGTCCACCAACCGCGGCAGGTTTGTCCGGAAGTGCGGCCACCGTCACGCGCTCGCGCCCACGGGTAGCCCGGCGCAGCCGCCCGGTGCCGGGCACCGAGACCCACACCGCCGACGCCAGCAGACCGTCGAGGATCAGCGCCAACGCCGCCACCGCCAACGCACCGACCAGAGCGAGCTGGAATTCGCGCTGTTTGATCCCGTCGATCAGGTAGCGGCCCAGCCCGCCGAGGCTCGCGTACGCGGCGACCGTCGCGGTCGCGACGACTTGCAGCGTCGCGCTGCGCAGCCCGCCCAGGATCAGCGGCATCGCATTGGGCACCTCGACGCGCAGCAGCACCTGGGTTTCGGTCATGCCCATCGCGCGGGCCGCGTCGACCACCGTCGGCTCGACGCTGGCGATGCCGGCGTAGGTGCCGGCAAGCAGGGCGGGGATGCCCAGCAGCATCAGGGCAACCAGCGGCGGGCCCAGGCCCAGCCCGAACACGAGCACCCCCAACAGCAGCACCCCGAGCGTCGGCAGCGCGCGCAGTCCGTTGACCGCGCCGACCACCAGCAGGGTGCCGCGACCGGTGTGCCCGATGATCGCGCCCAGCGGAATGGCGACCAGCGCCGACGCGCCCACCGCGAGCGCGGTGTACTCCAAATGCTCCAAGATGCGCGACGCCAGTCCTACCGGGCCGGTCCAGTTGGCGGCGGTCAAGAGGTAGGAGAGCGCCTGCTGCAGAAAGTTCATCGCGCACCGCCCGCTATCGGTGCCGGGACCGGGCGGCGACGGCGGGCCGGACGCGCGGCGCGCTCCCAGGGTGTGACGAAGCGCCCGGCCAGCACGATCCCCAAGTCGATGGTGATTGCGAGCAGGAGCAACACGATGATCCCGGCGAGGATTTGATCACTCTTGTTGGTCTGGTAACCCATGGTGAACCAGGTGCCCAGTCCACCGATCCCGATCACCGAGCCCACCGACACCATCGCGATGTTGGTCACCACCACCACCCGCAGGCCGGCGATCATCACCGGAATGGACAGTGGCAGTTCGACTTTCACCACCCTCTTGAGCGCCGGATAGCCGACCGCGGTCGCGGCGTCCCGCACTTGGGCCGGCACCGCGTCCAGCGCCTCGAGCACCGCGCGCACCAACAGCGCGGTCGTGTAGGCGGTCAGCGCGACGACGATGTTGGCCTCGTCGAGGATTCGGGTTCCGATGATGACCGGCAGCACGACGAACAACGCCAGCGACGGGATGGTGAAGACGACGCTGGCCGTCGCCGTCGTCAGCCGCCGGGCAACCGGGGCGCGCTGGACCAGCACGCCGACGGGCACCGAGACCGCCAAACCGATCAGCACCGGGAGCAGCGACAGCCGCACGTGCACGATGGTCAGGGCCCACGCGTCGTGGAGATGGGTGAGCAGGTAGTGCATGGTCAGTCCCGCCGCCGGGCTTCCACCGCGGCCAGCACGTCGGCGGCCAAGATGCCGCCGACGACCTTGCCGTCGCGGTCGACGGCGATGCCGACTGCCGACGGGGAGGACAGCGCCGCGTCGAGCGCCTGGCTGAGGTTGCCGTCCGGACGCAGCTGCGAACCAATGGCGCTGATGCTGTCCGACAAGGACGCACCACCGCGGTGACGCCGCCAGCCGTCGGCGTCGATCCAGCCCAACGGCGCGCCGTCGTCCTGGACCACCAATCTCCAACCGTGCGTGATAGGCGCGCCGCCACCATCGGCCAGAGCGCTCGGCGAGATCCGCTCGATGTCGTGCAGCGGCAACCCGGCTGCGTCGATGAGCTGCAGCCAGCGATAGCCGCGGCCCAGACCGATGAACCTCGCCACAAAGTCGTTGGCGGGCCGCGACAGCAGCCGAGCGGGTTCGTCGTACTGCTGCAGGACGCCACCGTGTCCGAACACCGCGACCTGGTCGGCCAGTCTGAGCGCCTCGTCGATATCGTGGGTCACGAACACGATGGTTTTGCGCAATTCGCTTTGCAGACGCAGTATTTCGTTTTGCAGCTCGTGGCGGACCACCGGGTCGACGGCCGAGAACGGCTCGTCCATCAGCAGGATGGGCGGGTCGGCGGCCAGGGCCCGCGCCACCCCGACGCGTTGTTGTTCGCCCCCGGAAAGTTGCGCGGGATACCGGGTGGCGTGCTTGGCGTCCAGCCCGACGCGCTCCAGCACCTGATAGGCGGCTCTGCGGGCGGTTCGGCGGCCCTGCCCCTTGAGTACCGGCACGGTCGCGACGTTGTCGATCACCCGCTGATGCGGCATCAGGCCCGCATGCTGGATGACGTAACCGATTCCGAGACGCAGCTTCACCGGGTCGACCTTGGATACGTCGACGCCGTCCACCGTGATGGTGCCGGAGGTCGGTTCGACCATGCGGTTGATCATGCGCAGCGCCGTGGTTTTGCCGCTGCCGGAGGAGCCGACGAAGACAGTCAACTTGCCGTCGGGCACGTCGAGGCTGAGCCGGTCCACGGCGGTCCCGCCGCCAGCGAACACCTTGCTGACGTTGTCGAAGCGGATCATCCCTGCCCCAAGGGGTGATCGAAGCCGTTGTCCCGCACCCAGTTTCGGGCCACCTGGCCCGGATCTCTGCCCGAGTTTCCCGCCACCTCGGCGTTGAGCGCGGCCACCCCCGGTGAGGTCAACTTCGCCGAGACGGCGTCGAGTACTTCCTTGAGGCGATCGGACTTCTTCTGCGAATTCACCAGCGGCACAATGTTACCGGCTAGGAAGTTGTGCTCGGGATCCTCGAGTACCACCAGGTGCTCCTGGGGGATGGCCGGTGACGTGCTGAAGATGTTGGCGGCGTTCACCCTGCCCTCGACCAGCGCGCGGACCGTCACGGCGCCGCCGCCGTCCTCGATCGCGACGAAATTGCCCGGGCTGATGTCCAGCCCGTACTTCTGCTTCAGGCCGGGCAGCCCGGACGGGCGAGCCTGGAAGTCCGAGGGCGCGCCGAATTTCACGTCCGGCGAGTGCGCCGCCAAGTCGGCGATTGTCTTCAGGTGCCAGTCCCCCGCGGTTCCAGCCGTGACGGTGACGGTGTCCGTGTCGGATGCGGGCGAGGGGGTCAGAATCGACAGATCGCCGGGCAGCCGCTTGTAGAGCTCCAATTCGACGGCATCGAGCATGGTCGCCGTGGACTTGGGCTCGAAGTACTGCAGGAGGTTGCCGATGTACTCCGGCACCAAATCGATGGAATGGTCCTTCAGCGCCGGGATATAGGTCTCGCGGCTGCCGATGCCCATCCGGCGCCCGACGTCAAACCCGTTGGCCTGCAACGCCTGTGCGTAGATCTCGGCCACGATCTGGGATTCCGGGAAGTCGCCGGAGCCCACGACGATGGACTTCATGCTGCGGGTCTCTTCGCCCAGCGGGTCCGAATTGCTGCATGCCGCAATCAGGCACGCCGTCGCCAGCAACGCCGTCGCGGAGCGGGTCGCGCTGCGCACGCGCAGCATCCTCATACCGGTGACCCTATCGGCAGAAACGACGGGACGCCGCAAGGTTTCCTGCGTGGTGTGGTTTCAATCCGGTCGCGATGGGTCAAAGATGACACTATGAGCAGCCAAACGCCTGACTCGCCCGACCAGCCGGCCCCCAAGCCCTCCCCACCGGCCAAGGGCGGCGCCAAGTCGGCAGAACCCGCCATCGGCTTCACCCGCGCCGGCGCCCTGTGGACCGCATTGATCGCCGGGTTCCTGATCCTGATCCTGTTGCTGATCTTCATAGCCCAGAACACGGCGTCGAGTCAGTTTCAGTTCCTGGGCTGGCACTGGAGCCTGCCGCTCGGTGTCGCGATTCTGCTGGCGGCCGTGGTCGGCGGCCTGATCACCGTCGCCGTCGGCACCGCGCGGATCCTGCAGCTGCGTCGCGCGGCCAAGAAGCATCACGCCGCGGCTTCGCAATAGCTCCTAGCCGGGCAGCTTGGCAAGTTCGGCCAGCCCGCGCGAGATCAACGGCGCCACCACCTCGGGCGTGAGCTCCGAATCCGTCCCGCGGGCCTGGTCCGACATGCGCCGGCGGAAGTCGATGCCCGCCGCGATGATGGCGAGCTTGAAGTAGGCCAGGGCCATGTAAAACTCCCAGTGCGCGAGCGACAATCCGGCGGCCAGGGAGTACCGGTCGGCAAGCTCGTCGGCCGTGGGCAACAGCGGTGACGTCCAGGCGGCCTGAGCGTTGACGATCAAGTCCAGCGCGGGATCGCGGTACACGCACATCAGCGCCGCGTCGGACAGCGGGTCCCCCAGCGTCGAGAGCTCCCAATCCACGACGGCGCGGACCCGCGTCGGGTCGTCGGAGTCCAAGATGGTGTTGTCGATCCGATAGTCGCCGTGCACGATCGACGTGCGGCTCTGCTGCGGAATCGCTTCGTGCAGACCGGAATGCAACCGTTCCACATCGGCGTCGCGGTGGTCGTCGGGCAGCCGCACCAACTGCCACTGCGAGCCCCATCGGCGCACCTGGCGTTCCAGGTAGCCCGTGGGCTTGCCGAAATCACCCAGGCCCACGGCGTTGGGGTCGACGTTGTGCAAGTCGACGAGCACCCTGATCAACGCGTCGACGCAGCCGTCGATGACGGTGTGGCTGAACGCTTCCAGTTGCGCGCGGCGGCGGACCACTTGCCCGGCAACGAATTCGACGATCTGGAACGGCGCGCCGAGCACCGAGTCGTCCTCGCATAGCGCGATCGCGCGGGCGACCGGTACCGGTGTGTCCTGTAGCGCCGCAACCACCTTGTACTCGCGGGCCATGTCGTGGGCCGACGGCGTCAACCCATGCAGGGGCGGACGCCGAACGAGCCAATTGGTTTTGTCGTCGTAGACCCGGAACGTCAGATTGGAGCGGCCACCGGAGATGAAGTCCGCCCGCAGCTCGCCGTCGCGGTCGATGCCGAGCGAACGCAGATACCGGTCCAGCGCGGGCAGGTCGAGCCCGTCGAGTCGGTCAGCCGAAGTCACCGAACTTGTTTACCATCGCTGGTTGCGCGGCAACAGGTCCCACACGTGTTCGACGGCGTTCACCGTTGCCACGGTTGCCTGGCCGGAGCGCGAGTAGAGCAGGCGCGTGAACGATGCGTAGTCCACGGGGAACGACAACAACCGGGCCGTCCCCAGAATGTGGTGCAGGAGCAGGTTGATCACTCCGCCGTGGCTGAACACGGCGACGGTGTCGTCGGGATCAGTGGCGGCGACGAGATCGTCCACGCCCGCCAGCACCCGCGCCCGGAAGGCGTCTTCGTCGACCGCGCTGGGCAGATGGCCCTGCGCCAGCCGCGCCCACTCCTGAGGGTTTTCCGCGCGGATCTGCTCGACGGGGATGTACACCGGAAGGTCGCGGTCGTATTCGGCGAATCGCTCGTCGATCTCGACGGCCAACTCCCGGGCCGCCGCGACCGGTTCGGCGGTCTGGATCGCCCGGCGCTGCGGGCTGCTGACCACCCGGGAGATGGGAAACCTGGCAAGGGCGTTGGGCAGGCGTGTGACCTGTGCCTTCCCCTCGTCGGACAGGTCCGGGTCCGAACCCTGCCCGTGTTCGCTGCGCAGCGGCAACGCGTGCCGGACCAGCAGCACTTGCATGTTTGTTCCCGTCGTCGGATGGTGGGCAGCGCCAGTTTCTCATTGCGCGCAGGAGGCTCGACCTCGAGGAGGACAGATGACCCAGCCGGGCATGGATTGGGACGCCGCCTACCGACAAGAATCGCCACCCCCGTGGAGCATCGGCCGGCCACAACCCGAGCTGGCGGCCCTCATCGATCAGGGCAAGATCCGCAGCGACGTGCTGGACGCCGGCTGCGGCCACGCCGCACTATCGCTGGCCCTTGCCGCGCGCGGCTACACGGTTGTCGGCCTGGACGCCAGCGGCACGGCGATCGAGGCGGCGGCCGCGGCCGCGGCCGAACAAGGGTTCACGACAGCGACTTTCGCGCAGGCCGACGTCGCGAGCTTTCGTGACTACCCGCCCGGATCCGAAGGCCGCTTCTCCACCATCCTGGACAGCGGGCTGTTCCACGCGCTGCCGCCCGAGAGGCGCCAGGACTACATGCAATCCATCTTTCGTGCCGCGGCGCCGGGGGCAGCGCTCTACATTCTGGCGTTCGTCGCGGGGGCCCTGGGCCACCAGGGCGAGGACGACGCGCCCGGCCCGCGCGGCTTTACCCAAACCGAGTTGCACGACGCGGTCTCGACCCTGTGGCGGGTCGATGACATCCGACCGGCGAAGCTCTACGGCAACGCCGATGCCGTCGGGTCCGGGACGGTACCCGACGTCGAGCGCGACGACGAGGGCCACTTCATGGCGCCAGGGTTTCTGCTCAGCGCCCACAAGGCCGACCGCTGACGCGGCCCCTTCCCAATCCCGTGGAGAATGCTATTCTCCGTACGGAGATTGGGGTGTGCGGATCATGACTGCTGCCGGCGAAACGCAACTGGACCCGGGTGTTCTCGGACGTTGGCTCGACGCCAACGACGCACCGGGCAGCGGCGAAGAACCACTGCTGAACCAGCTGAAGGGCGGTTCCCAGAACACCCTGTACCTGATCGAGCGTGGCCCCGAACGCATGGTGCTGCGGATGCCCGGCGCGCGCGCCGATGCCGCCCGCATCGACGGACTGCTGCGCGAGATCCGGCTGGTACGCGCGCTGTCCGGCACCGACGTACCGCACGCGGAACTCATCGCCGCCGACGACACCGGCACCGTGCTGGGCATGCCGTTCTACGTCATGCGGGCCATCGACGGGTGGAGCCCGATGGACGGCGGATGGCAAGCGCCGTTCGACACCGACCTGGACGCACGCCACGGCCTGGCGTTCGAATTGGTCGAGGGCGCCGCCAGGCTGGGCCGGGTGGACTGGCGCGCCCAGGGGCTCGAAGGGTTCGGCCGACCGGACGGATTTCACGAGCGACAGGTCGATCGCTGGCTGACGTTCCTGGACGCCTACAAGGTCCGCGAGCTGCCCGGCCTGGACGAGGCGGCCGACTGGCTGCGCCGCCACCGGCCCGCGCACTACAAGCCGGGCATCATGCACGGCGATTACCAGTTCGCCAACGTGATGTTCGCCCACGGCGCGCCGGCACGACTGGCCGCGATCGTGGACTGGGAGATGACCACGGTGGGCGATCCGCTGCTGGATCTGGCGTGGGCGCTACTGGGCTACGACGGCGAAAACCCCAGCGACGACGGGTTCTACCTGGACATGAAGGGCATGCCGACGCGCAGCGAACTGCTCGAGCACTACGAGAAGGTCAGCGGACTGTCCACCGAGAACATCGACTACTACCTGGTGCTGGCCAACTGGAAACTGGGCATCGTGCTGGAGAAGACGTACGCCGCCGGGGTGCGCACGGGCAAGGTCGACCCCAAGATCCAAGACACTTTCGGGGCGATGATTCCGCGGCTGATCGCCACCGCGGCCGAGCTCGCCCGGTCCCTCTCGACAGGAGACCGCTGAAATGGGTTATGCGGACGACATTTTCGACCTCACCGACCGCGTGGTGCTGATCACCGGCGGCAGCCGCGGACTCGGCCGCGAAATGGCGTTCGCCGCCGCACGCTGCGGCGCCGACGTGGTGATCGCCAGCCGCAACATGGACAACTGCGTGAGCACCGCCAAGGAAATCGAGGCGGAGACCGGCCGCTCCGCCATGCCCTACCAAGTGCACGTCGGACGCTGGGAACAGCTCGACGGACTGGTCGAGGCGACCTACGACAGGTTCGGCAAGGTCGACACGTTGATCAACAACGCCGGCATGTCGCCGCTGTACGACAAGCTGACCGACGTCACCGAGAAGCTCTTCGACGCGGTCGTCAACCTGAACCTGAAGGGGCCCTTCCGGTTATCGGCGTTGGTGGGCGAGCGGATGGTGGCCGCCGGCCGCGGGTCCATCATCAACGTGAGCTCCACCGGGTCGCTGCGACCCAACGGCGGCATCATCCCCTATGCCGCGGCCAAGGCCGGGCTCAACGCCATGACCGAGGGCCTGGCGCAGGCGTTCGGGCCCACCGTGCGGGTCAACACGCTGATGGCCGGGCCATACCTGACCGACGTCAGCAAAGCCTGGGGTCTGGAAAACGACGACACCAACAGGTTCAGTCACCTCTTCTTGGAGCGCGCGGGAGACCCGCGCGAAATCGTCGGTGCTGCACTGTTTTTGGCGTCCGATGCATCCAGTTTCACCACCGGTTCGATTCTGCGGGCCGACGGCGGCATTCCCTAGCGTGGCGATCGCAAGCGCGGCGTAGCCGGGCGCTGCGGGTCGCCACCATATGAACGAGACAGGAGTATTCGATGACTTGGGACTTCTCCACCGACCCGGAGTTCGACAAGAAGCTGGACTGGATCCGCGAGTTCGTGCGCGAAGAGGTGGAACCCCTCGAGGTGCTGTTCCCGGGGTGCGAGTTCCTCCCGCTGAACGACGAGCGCCGCCGCATCGTCGACCCGCTCAAGCAGCAGGTCCGCGACAACGGCTTGTGGGCACCGCATTTGGGCCCCGAGCTGGGCGGCCAGGGCTTCGGCGCGGTCAAGCTGACGCTGATCAACGAGATCCTGGGCCGCAGCCCGTGGGCGCCGGTCGTGTTCGGCACGCAGGCGCCCGATACCGGCAACGCGGAGATCATCGCCCGGTTCGGCACCCAGGAGCAGAAGGACCGCTATCTGGCCGGGCTGCTATCCGGGGAGATCTTCTCCTGCTTCTCGATGACGGAACCGCAAGGCGGCGCCGATCCGCGGGTCTTCACCACCCGTGCCGTCCCGGACGGTGACGGCTGGGTCATCACCGGCCGAAAGTACTTCTCCTCCAACGCTTCCGTCGCGTCGTTCTTCATCGTCGTCGCGATCACCAATCCCGACGTGGCCGTCCACCACGGGGCGTCGACGTTCCTGATCCCCGCCGGTACCCCGGGCCTCACGGTCGAAGCCACCCATCACCTCGTCGGCGCGGAGCCGCACGAGCCGGGACATTCCCTGGTGCACTACGACGGGGTCCGGGTGGGTTCGGACGCGCTGCTCGGTGAACCCGGCCAGGGCTTCCTGATTCTGCAGACCCGCTTGGCCGGCGGCCGGTTGCACCACGCGATGCGCTCGATCGGAATGGCGCAGCGCGCCGTCGAGATGATGTCGCGGCGGGCGAAAAGCCGGTTCACACAGGGCACCTCGCTGGCCGACAAGCAATTGGTGCAGGAATTCGTTGCCGACTCCTATACCGAGTTGATACCGTTCCGGCTCACCGTGCTGCACGCCGCGTGGCTGATCGACAACGGCAACGAGCACGCGGCCCGCGCCGAGATCGCCGCCTGCAAGATCCTGGCATCCCAGGTACTGAAATCGATTGCGCTGCGCGCCATTCAAGTACACGGCGCGCTCGGCCTCACCGACCAGCTGCCACTGGTCAACGTCCTGCTGGGCGGCATCGCGCTCGGCCTGGCCGACGGGCCGACAGAGGCACACAAGGTCAACCTGGCCCGCATGCTGCTCAAGGGATACGACGCCGAAGACGGCGAGTGGCCCAGTGAAATGCTGGGCGTTCGGCGAGAGGCCGCCCGCGCCAAATACGGTGAGCTCGTTGACCAATAGCCGAGTCACGGCCGCCGTCGAACGGGCGCTCGACGAACGCCAGCGGGAGGCCACCGAGGAGGTGGAGCGCATCCTGGCCGCCGCGGTGCGGGTGATGGAGCGGGTCGCGCCCGAGCCGCCGCGTGTCAGCGACATCGTCGCCGAGGCCGGCTCGTCGAACAAGGCGTTCTACCGCTACTTCGCCGGCAAGGATGACCTCATCCTGGCCGTCATGGAACGTGGGGTCGCGATCGTCGTGTCCTACCTTCAGCATCAGATGGCCAAGGAGGCGAGGCCACAGGACAAGGTCGCGCGCTGGATCGAGGGCACGCTGGCACAGGTCGCCCACCCGCACCTAATCCGGAAAAGCCGCGCCGCGGCCGGTCAGATGGCGACGGGCACCAACTGGCGCACGGTCGACCAGGAGATGATGCTGCCGCTGCGCGACCTGCTGGTCGAACCCGTTGCGGCGCTGGGCAGTAGCGATGTGGACCGCGATGTCGAGGCGGTGTTCTGCTGCACGGCCGCAACGATGCGGCGTTACATGGCTTCCGCGGAGCGGCCCGGGCCCGACGACATCGCACACGTGGTTCGGTTCTGCCTGAAAGGGTTGGGGGTCAAGTGATGCGTGCGGTCGTCTGCCAGGCGTACGGGCCGCCGGAAGACCTGGTACTCACCGACGTTGACGAGCCGGTCGCGGGTCCAGGCCAGTTGCTGGTGCGGGTTCACGCCGCTGCGGTCAATTTCCCCGACGTACTGTTCATCGCCGGCAAGTACCAGGTCAAGATTCCGCCGCCGTTCATCCCCGGAAACGAGATCGCCGGCGAGGTGATCGCCGCCGGCGCGGGCGCGGCGTTCAGTCCGGGTCAGCGGGTATCCGGAACCACTTTTGGAGCGTTCGCCGAACAGGCGTTGCTCGACGCGAGTCAGGCCGAACTTGTGCCCGACGACGCCGACTTCGCTTCGGCCGCGGCGTTCGGGGTGACATACCGCACCGCCTATCATGCGTTGCGTTCGACTGCCGCTGTGACAGAGGGCGATTGGGTTGTCGTGCTGGGTGCTGCGGGCGGCGTGGGGCTGGCCGCCGTCGATCTGGCGGTCGCGATGAAGGCCCGGGTGCTGGCCGCGGCGTCGAGTCCGGAAAAGCTTGAGCTGTGCCGTCAGCGTGGTGCCGAGGCGACCGTCGACTATGACCGGGAGGACCTGAAGGCCCGCATCCGCGAGCTCACCGGTGACAGCGCCCGGGTGGTCCTGGACCCCGTCGGCGGTGCGTATTCGGAGCCGGCGCTGCGCGGCCTGGCCCGCGGTGGCACCTTCGTCACACTCGGTTACGCGGCGGGCGCTATCCCGGCCATCCCGCTCAATCTCATTCTGCTCAAAGACATCTGTGTGCGCGGCATGGAAATCCGCACGTTTATGGCCGATCATCCCGACGAGGCGATCCGCGACACGCAGGAGTTGACCGAGATGTTCGCCAGCGGGGTCATCCGGCCGTATATCGGCGCGCGCTTCCCGCTGGCCGAAACGGCTGCGGCGCTGCGCTATGTGGCGGAGCGCAAGGTGCTGGGCAAGGTCGTCATCGACGTCGCGTGAGGCGGTGTGCGGCGCACACCGCAGGTGCCGTCGTCGAGATTGCCGTCATGGTCGCGAATTAGGGGCAAAGCACAACCCTCACGGCAATCTCGACAACTCCTCGACCACAGTTGAGTTCGTTACGGCGTGACGATGTTGAAACTCGGGTCCGGTTCGTCGAGCACGCCCAGGAACGCCTGCAGCGCGGTCTGGTCGCCGGATATGTCCAGTCCGGGCGAAGCGAAGTCGCCCATCGCCACCGTCAGAAGACGAAACTTGCTGTCCAGCTTGACCGTAACGTTCGCTGTTGCGGCTTCGGCGGCAACCTTGCGATAGACCAGCACACCGTTGCGCAGCGTGAGCCGGTAGTTGGCGGCCAGATCGGCGAACGAGATATCGATGGCGATGTCGAGGTCCCACGCGCGCGGCCCGTCTACGCGCAGCGCGAACCCGTCGAAAAGCTGCTCCGGTGTCAGCTGATTGAGCATCGACATCGAGGCGGCGGTGACGGCGGTTCCGAAGTTGCCGTCACGCAATTCGGTTGCCCCACTCATGAAGAAGTTTCGCCAGACTGCGTTTTCAGCGCCGTAGGCAAGCTGCTCCAGCGTATCGGCGTACAACGCGCGGGCGGCCTCGTGGGTGCTGTCGGCGAAGATGGCGTGATCGAGCAACGTCGCCGCCCAACGGAAGTCGCCGGAGTCAAAGGCGGCCCCGGCGAGATCAACCACCCGGTCGATCCCACCCATCGCGTCGACGTATCGGACGGCCAGCGCCTCGGGCGGGTGGGGCCACAACCTGGCGGGATTGCCGTCGAACCAACCCATGTAGCGCTGGTACACGGCCTTGACGTTGTGACTGACCGAACCGTAATAGCCATGGGTATGCCAGGCGCGCTCCAATACCGGTGGCATCTGGAACATTTCGGCGATTTCCACACCGGTGTAGCCGCGGTTGAGCAACCGCAGCGTCTGGTCGTGCAGATAGGCGTACATGTCGCGTTGCAGTGACAGGAATTCGACGATGTCGTCGCGACCCCAGGCGGGCCAGTGATGGGAGGCGAACACCACGTCGGCGCGGTCGGCAAAGGTGTCGATCGCCTCGGTGAGATAGCCCGACCAGGCGTGCGGGTCACGCACCAGCGCGCCGCGCAGGGTAAGCAGGTTGTGCAGGTTGTGGGTGGCGTTCTCGGCCATACACAACGCGCGGTAACGCGGGAAATAGAAATGCATTTCGGCGGGCGCCTCGGTGCCCGGCGCCATCTGGAACTCGATCTCCACGCCGTCGATGGTGTGCTTCTCGCCGGTCTCGCGGATGTCGATGGTCGGGACGATGACTGCGACCTCGCCGGTGGACGGCGCCTGGCCCAGGCCGCAGCCCACCTGATCCTGCGGTCCGCGCGGGAGCAGCGTGCCGTACATGTAGGTGGCCCGGCGGGTCATGGCGGGACCGGCGTAGACGTTCTCTTTGACCGCGTGCTCGACGAAGCCCTCCGGCGCCAGCACTGCGACCGCACCGGCGTCCACGTCCGCCTGCGACGTAACGCCCAGCACGCCGCCGAAATGGTCGACGTGACTGTGGGTGTAGATCACCGCGACTACCGGGCGGTCCCCGCCGCGGTGGGTGCGATACAGGTCGAGCGCCGCGGCGGCGACCTCGGTGGAGATCAACGGATCGATGACGATGACCCCTTTGTCGCCCTCGACGAAGGTGACGTTCGACAGGTCCAACCCGCGGACCTGATAGACGCCCGGCACCACTTCGTAGAGGCCCTGTTTGGCGGCCAGCGACGATTGCCGCCACAGGCTGGGGTGCACGGTTGCGGGAGCCGGACCCTCAAGGAATGAGTAGGCGTCGTTGTCCCACACCACGCGGCCGTCGGCCGCTTTGACGACACACGGCGACAATGCCGCTATAAATCCACGGTCGGCATTGTGAAAATCCGTGGTGTCATCAAATGGCAGGGCGTGCTGGCGATGTGCGGACTCGATGACTGCAGTGGGAGGTTTGTGGTCCACCGGCAATACATTGCCATCCATGCGCCTTCCCCGAAAGAACATGGGGAGACCTGGCGGGTTAACCGAAAAGAAACAATTTCGCCGAACCTCTTCTATGCGGTCCGGCAAACCCGCATAATGCCCAAACGACCCTCAATGCCGAGGGTCGCAACGATCGGGCGAAGGAGAACAGGTGAAGCGTGAACTGACGATCGCGGTTGCCGGGGCGGCAATTCTGGCCGCGGCTATTTCTGGTTGTTCGAGTAACAAATCGAGTTCCGGTGGCGGGGCCACCTCGGGCGGTAATGCGTCGGCTAGCGCCGGCGGCGGGCCCACGGTGACCATCGACGGGAAGAACCAGAACGTGAGTGGTTCCGTCGTGTGCACGACGGCCGGCGGCAACGTCAACATCGCGATCGGTGGGGCCGCGACCGGCATCGGCGCCGTGCTCACCGATGCCAACCCTCCTCAGGTGAAGTCGGTTGGGCTCGGCAACGTCAACGGCGTGACGCTCGCGTACACGTCGGGGACCGGCCAGGGCAACGCCTCGGCGACCAAGGACGGCAGCCACTACAAGATCACCGGGACCGCGACGGGCGTCGACATGGCCAACCCGATGCAACCGGTGAACAAGCCGTTCGAAATCGATGTGAATTGCTCTAGCTAGCCGAAGAGCTGGGTGCGGGCGGTTGCCACCCGTTGAGTGGCAACCGCACCGTGAACTCGGTATGGCCCGGTGAGCTGCTCACCGCGATAGTTCCGTTGTGCGCCTTGACAACTGCTGAGACGATCGCCAGGCCCAGCCCGGTGCTGCCGCCCTTGCGGGAGCGCGACGAATCGCCGCGGGCGAACCGCTCGAACACCTCCGACTGAAGCTCGGCCGGAATGCCGGGACCGTTGTCGATCACCTGCAGCACGGACTGCGTCGGCTCGGTGCTCAGTCGCGTCGTCACGACGGTGCCCGCGCCGGTGTGAATGCGGGCGTTGGCAAGCAGATTGGTGACCACCTGATGTAACCGGGCCGCGTCGCCGGTGACGACCACCGGCTCCTCGGGCAGGTCGAGCTCCCACTGGTGATCGGGTCCGGCGACGTGCGCATCGCTGACCGCATCGACCGCAAGGCGCGATAGGTCCACCGGTTCGCGTTCCAGCGGCCGTCCCGAGTCCAGGCGGGCCAGCAATAGCAGGTCCTCGACGAGGCGCGTTATCCGCTCCGTTTCCGATGCCACCCGGCTCATCGCGTGCGCCACCGCCTCGCGGTCGTCGCCCATGCGTTGCGTGAGTTCGGTGTAACCGCGGATCGCGGCGAGCGGAGTGCGCAGCTCGTGACTCGCGTCGGCGACGAACTGCCGCACCCGCGTCTCGCTCGCCTGACGGGCTTCCAGCGCGGCCGCGATGTGGTCGAGCATCCGGTTCAGCGCCGAGCCGAGCTGGCCGACCTCCGTGGAGGGGTTTGCGTCGGATTCGGGCACGCGCACCGGCAACTCGACCTCACCGCGGGCCAATGGAAGATCGGCAACCCTGCGCGCGGTCTGCGCGACGCGGCGCAGCGGTGCCAACGCCCGCCTGATGATGATGACCCCCGCGATCGTGGCCGCGGCCAATGCGATCACGGTGACGACGCCGAAGATGACCAGCATCCGCAGCAACGTGGCGTCGACGTCGGCCATCGAGAGGCCGGTGACGATCAGGTCGCCGCCACGCCGGCTCGGGGCGGCGACCACCCGGTAGCGGCCAAGCCCATCGAGATTCAGGGTCACCGGGTTGCGGCTGCCGGCGATCGCCGCCAACTGCGCCTGCGCTTTGTCGGTCAGGGCGGCCCGGTCACCGCTGCTGGTCGTGTAGCCGGCGTCGACCGTCCTGCCGTCGCTGACCACCGCCGCGACCATGCCCGCCGGCTGACCGGGCGCATCGAGGAACCGTGGGCCGGGACCCGGCCTGGGGTAGTGGGAATGCTCGTGGTGCGGACGGTTCATTTCCGGGTACATCAGCGCCGAGCGATACGAGGTCCCCGCGAGTTGGCCATCGAGCTGCTTCACCAGGTGGTGGTTCAGCGCGAGTTCGGTGGCCGCCGTGATGCCGATACACACCAGGGCGAGCACCACGACCTGCCCGAGCAACAGCCGCAGCCGAAGCGACCAGGCTCGCCGTGTGTTAGCGGGCCGGCTTGAGGACATAGCCCGCGCCACGCAGAGTGTGGATCATCGGTTCGCGACCGTTGTCGATCTTCTTGCGCAGGTAGGAAATGTAAAGCTCGACGATGTTGGAGCGGCCGCCGAAGTCGTAGCTCCACACCCGGTCGAGGATCTGCGCCTTGCTCAGCACCCGCTTGGAGTTGCGCATCATGAACCGCAGCAGCTCAAATTCGGTGGAGGTCAACGAAATTGGTTCGCCCCCGCGCGTCACGTCGTGGCTGTCCTCGTCCAGGACCAAATCCCCGACCACCAGTTGCGCGCCGCTGTCCACTGTTGTCACGCCGGTGCGCCGTAGCAGTGCCCGCAGCCGCAGCACCACTTCTTCGATGCTGAACGGTTTGGTGACGTAGTCGTCGCCGCCCGCGGTCAGCCCGGCGATGCGATCTTCCACGGCATCCTTGGCCGTCAGTAGCAGCACGGGCAGTTGCGGATTGTCTTCACGCAATTTGTGCAGGACGTCGAGCCCGCTCATGTCCGGCAGCATGACGTCCAGCACGACCACGTCCGGCCGCTGGGCGCGGGCGGCGGCGATGGCCGACGCTCCATCGCCGGCGGTGGCGATGTTCCAGCCCTCGTAGCGCAACGCCATCGACACCATCTCGGCCAGGACGGATTCGTCGTCGACGACCAGCACGTTGATGGGATTGCCGTCCGCGCGGCGCATGACAACCCGCTCCACGGAGGCTCGGGGCTGCGTCGACACAAGCTCCAGTATCCGCTCGCCACTTGGGCGGCGCTATGCGCTTCCTATGCGTGTCCTGTGAAGCGCGTGCCTGAGGGCTGGTACTAGTACCAGTACCGCCTGCCGGCGACCGGGCGGCCCACGGAGCCCAGGATCCACAGAATTGCGCCGACCACGAGCAAGATGATTCCGAGCACCCATAACAAATGAATGCCGAAGACAAATCCGAGGATAAGCAGGATTACACCTAAAACGATCATGACAACTTCCTTTTCGTGAGGATTTGTTAGGTCAGTGCTCCCATTGAGCTGGGTTGCGGCACATGGCAATCCTTGACTTTCGGGTTGACACCGCCGTAATTCAACGGCCCCGCAACCACGGTCAATGCGATGTTTCCCGCTGTGACACAACTTGTGTCGCCACCCTTGAAGTAGTCGCGCTGCCACGCTGCGAATACCCCGATGAGCAGCCACACCAGAACAACCGCGCCGATAATTCCGCTGCCACGCATGGTGACCTCCGTTGTGTTCGAGAAAAGTCTTCTCGTGGCCGGAGGTTTACCCGTTGAACTCGTGTCTAAACATCAGCGGGGCGCGGTTTCGCGCCGCTCCCAATGGAGTTCGCGTCAGGAATGGTCGGCGAGCCACGTGTCGGCTCGCCTCTTCGAGGCCCGGGACAGCCACGCGTCCTGAATCAGCTCGGTCAATTCCGTCTTCGTGATTTCCGCCAGCCGGCAGGCCCGCACCAAGACCGACGGGTGTCCGTCGAAGTGGTCCGTGGTGAAGAACGGCGACGCGGGATCCTGGGTCAGCGCCAGCTTGTCGCTCTCGGACTCCACCCAGAACATGATCACGTCGGCGAACCTTTCACCTGTTCGCGGATCCGCCGCGTCCGGCTGGGGAGTTCGGAAGAACACGAAGGACTTTCCGCCCACCTGGTAGATGGGGTTACCCTTCGGCCCCTCCAGCCGCTTGACGTGGGGCATCGAAGCGGCGATGCGATGCACGTCGCTCAGCCGGGCGGGCCGATCAGCCATGGCGGCGATGCGCGGAGACGTAGAGGGTCGGCGGCATCGCGTCCTCGGCGCCCCGCGGAACCTCGCGACCGTAGCGAGCCATCAGCTCCTCGAACGTCGCCACCGACACGTCCCACCCGTGCTCACGCAGCCAGGCGTCGACAGGTGTGCGTTCCTCGGCGTACCAGAGGTCCTCGAAGTCGGTGATCTCGGTGTTCACCAGCTTGGCGGCCGCGGCCCGCATGCGTTGCATGTCCTCACGCTGGCGCCGCACCCGGTCGGCGTCGGTGAAACCCGCGCTGGGCACATTAGAGGCCACCCAGCTGCCCGGCACGCTGAGCGAATGAATCCGCTCGAACAGCAGGTCCTGGGCCTGCGCCGGCAGGTAACGCACCAGCCCCTCGGCCGACCACACGCAAGGCAGCGAAGCGTCAAATCCGGCCTCCTGCAGCGCTTTTGGCCAATCCTGACGCAGATCGATCGGCACATTTACCAACCGAGCCGTCGGCCGTGCGCCGTGTTCGCGCAGCGTATTCGATTTGAATTCAAGTACTTTGGGCTGATCGAGCTCGTAGACGACGGTGCCGTCGGGCCACGGCAGCCGCCAGGTGCGGGCGTCGAGGCCGGCCGCCAGGATCACCACCTGCCGCACGCCGGAGCGGGCCGCGTGCAGAAAGAACTCGTCGAAAAACGCTGTCCGCGTGGCCATGAAATCGATCATCAGGCGTAGCCGCGCCCGCATCTCCGGTTCGAGCTCCATCGCCTTGGCCAGCAGCTTGGGGTCGGCGTAGATGCTCCACATGCCCTCCCCCGCGGCGTCGACGAACACCCGCGCAAAGGGGTCGCTGATAAGGGGGTTCTCACTCTCGGTTTCCGCGGCGCGGGCCGCGGCGACACCCAGCGCGGTGGCTCCCACGCTTTGGGTGATGTCCCAGGAGTCGTCGTCGGTGCGCGGCATGCCATCTCCCCTTCCGGGCCCGAAAGTCGGTTCGTTCCACACACTAGGCTGCTTCGCAGACGTCCCAGGGAAAGGAGTCGCAATGGCGCGCACGCCGCAGGAGGTATTCGCCCACCACGGAAAGGCCCTGGCCGCTGGCGACCTCGACGAGATCGTCGCCGACTACGCCGACGACGCGGTCGTGATCACGTCCGCCGGCGTCGCGCGCGGCAAGGGCGGCGTACGCGAGGCCTTCGCCAAGCTGCTCGACGAACTGCCCGATGCGGCGTGGGACCTGAAGACCCAGATCTTCGCGGGCGACGTGCTGTTCCTCGAGTGGGCCGCCGATTCGGCGGTCACCCGGGTCGACGACGGTGTGGACACCTTCGTGTTCCGCGACGGAATGATCGCGGCGCAGACCCTCCACCACACCCCGCAGCCCAAGGGGTGAGTGTGGACCTACAGGCCGTCGCGGACTGGATGTCGAAGCAGGGGTTGGGCGAGGGGCCGCTGCAGGATGTTTCCGACGTCACCGGTGGGACGCAGAACGTCATGCTGCGGTTCACCCGGTCCGGCCGGCCCTACGTGCTGCGACGCGGGCCGCGGCACCTGCGCGCGCGCAGCAACAGCGTTATTCTGCGTGAAACCAAAGTCCTTGCGGCACTTGCCGGTTCCGACGTGCCGCACCCGCACCTGATCGCCACCTGCGACGACCCCAGCGTGCTCGGCGACGCCGTCTTCTATCTGATGGAGCCCGTCGACGGATTCAACGCCGGGGAGGGGTTACCGCCCTTGCATGCGGGTGATCCGAGCATTCGCTTCCAGATGGGCCTGTCGATGGCCGACGCGCTGGCGAAGCTGGGCGCCGTCGATCACGTCGCCGTCGGTCTCGCCGATTTCGGCAAACCGGAAGGCTTCCTGGAGCGCCAGGTGCCGCGCTGGCTTTCGGAGCTGGAGTCCTACAACGAGTACGAGGGCTACCCGGGGCCGCAGATCCCCGGTGTCGATGACGTCGCGGCGTGGCTGGAGCGCCGCCGCCCAACCGTCTGGACGCCGGGCATCATGCACGGCGACTACCACGCGGCCAACGTGATGTTCTCCCGCACCGGGCCCGAGGTGGTCGCCATCGTCGACTGGGAGATGTGCACGATCGGTGACCCGCTGTTGGATCTGGGCTGGCTCCTCGCGACCTGGCGCCAGCCCGACGGGTCCAGCGTGTTCAGCCACGCGCTCGGCGGGCAGGACGGCCTGGCGAGCACCGGCGACCTGTTCCAGCGATACGCCGCCAACACCACACGCGACCTGTCGCACATCACCTGGTACACCGTGCTGGCTTGCTTCAAGCTCGGCATCGTGATCGAGGGCACCCTGGCCAGGGCGTGCGCCGGCAAGGCCGAAAAGGAGGTCGGTGACCAACTCCACGCGGCCACCGTGCATCTCTTCGAACGAGCACTCACGCTTATCGACAACGAGACGTGACCTACTAACATCACCCTTCGTGCCGCCTTCCCCCGAGAACCCCGATTTCTACTCCGAGCCCACCCGGGCCGCAGGATATGGCGATGCCACCGCATACGGCGACGCCGCAGGGTATGGCGACTACGGGTACGGGTACGAGCCCGCGCCCGAGCCGCCGGAGCCCCCGACCCCGTGGTACCGCCGGCCCGCCGCGCTGGTCGCGGCCGGCGCGCTCGGGGTGATTCTGCTCGCGCTGGCGGCGTACGCGGTCTTCAAGCTCGTCAGTGGCTCGCCGGCGCCCAGCCCAACGACAACCACCACGCCCATTCCGTCAACCACCGCGGTGACCACCACGACGACCACGGCTGCCGAGCCGCCGCGCCATCACGGGGGCGGAGGCGGGGCGCCAACTCAGACGGTCACCGAGACGGCCCCACCCCCGTCCACGGACACCGGCACCCCGTCCACCGATACTCCGACGACGACCGTTCCGCCGGAGACGAGCACCGTCACCCTGTCACCGAGCACCGAAACCAGCACGGTCACCCAAACGGTGACCGAGCCCCCACGCCGCGGGCCGTTCGGAGGACCGTTCGGGGGCCGCTAGCGGTCGCCGCCCCAAAACACATGACGCCGCTGAGCCGGCGCGACTGAATACCGCTAGATTTAGCCATCATGACCGGGCCCGCGAGGATCAACTCGACGCGGACCCCACCGTACGGCTGGCTCACTATCGCCGTGTTGTTGATTGCGGCGTTGGTGTTGTGGTTGGTGTATCTGCAGTTTCGGGGGGATTTCACGGAGAAGACGCCGGTGACGATGTTGTCGTCGCGGGCGGGTTTGGTGATGGATCCCGGGGCGAAGGTCACCTTGAACGGGGTGCAGGTCGGGCGGGTGGCCAGCATTGCCGAGGTGCAACAGGACGGCAAGCCGGCGGCGAAGTTCGTGCTGGATATCTATCCGCGGTATTTGCAGTTGATTCCGGCCAATGTGGACGCCAAGATCGTGGCGACGACGGTGTTCGGCCAGAAGTATGTGTCGTTGACCAGCCCGGCCAATCCGTCGCCGCAGCGGATTCGCGCGCATGCGGTCATTGATGCGCGTTCGGTGACTACCGAGATCAATACGTTGTTTCAGACCATTACCTCGGTGGCCGAGAAGGTGGATCCGGTCAAACTGAATTTGACGTTGAGTGCGGCGGCGCAGTCGTTGGCGGGGTTGGGGGATCGGTTTGGCCAGTCGATCATCAATGCCAATGCGATCCTCGATGATGTCAATCCGCAGATGCCGCAGGCCCGTCATGACATTCAGCAGTTGGCCGGTCTGGGCGACACGTATGCCAATGCGGCGCCGGATCTGATTGATTTCCTCAACCATGCGGTGGTGACGTCGCGTTCGATCAACGCGCAGCAGAAGGATTTGGATCAGGCGTTGCTCTCGGCGGCGGGGTTCGGTAACACCGGGGCCGATATCTTCCAGCGTGG
>NZ_MBEM01000273.1:0-6397 GCF_001954045.1 Mycobacterium sp. SP-6446
GTTGGGCAAACGTCTAACGGCCCGCCGTCGCGACGAAAACGGCCCGACGATCGAGCGCGGCCGCGGCGGAAGATTGCAGTTTAGCCAACCCACTTGCAGCAAAACTTCTACGTCGTACGCTCGTGGGTGATGAGCAACCCAGCGCAACGCGACGCAAACGACACACGCGGCGAATCGTCGCGGGCGGGCGACACCGATCGCATCCAGATCGCGCAGTTGCTCGCCTACGCCGCCGAACAGGGCCGCCTGCAGCTCAAGGACTACGAAGACCGGCTGACCAGGGCATACGCGGCAACCACGTACGAGGAGCTGGACCAGCTGCGGGCGGACCTGCCGGGTTCGGCGATGATCCCGCGGCGGGGCAGCAAGCTCAACCCGGCGCCGTCCACCCTGCTGCTGGCGTTGATGAGCGGATTCGAGCGTCGTGGCCGATGGAATGTCCCGAAGAAGCTGACCACGTTCACCTTTTGGGGCAACGGGGTGGTGGATTTGCGCTACGCCGACTTCACCTCAACAGAAGTCGACATTCATGCAATCTCGATCATGGGCATGCAGAACATCGTGCTACCTCCCGAAGTCAACGTCGAAATTCACGGACGCGGCGTGATGGGTGGCTTCGACCGCACCGTCCTGGGCCAGGGCACGCCCGGCGCACCGAAGGTGAAGATTCGCGGCTTCTCGTTCTGGGGCGGAGTGGGCATCAAGCGCAAGGCCCGCCGGTCCCGCGGGTAGCCACGAAGGCGAGCCGTTAGCGACGGCGCCGGGAGCGCAGGTAGTCGCCCACCACCGCGGCGCCCAGCCCGTCGAGATCGGGCACCACGACGCGTCCCTCGACCCGCCGCGCGACCTGGTCGATAAACCGGGCCAGGCCGGGGTCGCTGCCCAGCCGGAAGATCGTGACTTGCGCTCCGAGCCGGGCCATCTCGTCGAATCCCCGCACGGTATGGGCGATGGTCCTCGGGTGCGGCGGATAATCGAAAAACACCGCGGAAGACCCCTCACCGTCGAAGTCCTCCAGATGCGCGGTCGGCTCGCCGTCGGTCACCACCAGCACGACGGGCTGCGCGTTGGGGTGCCGCCGCAGGTGACGACCCGCCAGCGCCAGTGCGTGATGCAGGTTGGTGCCCTGCTCGTAGACGCCTTCCAGGCCGGTCAGCTCCGCGGCGGTCACCGTCCGGGCGTAGCGGCCAAACGCGATGATCTGCAACGCATCCGACCGGAACCGCGTGCATACCAGATGATTGAGCGCGAGCGCCGTCTGCTTCATCGGCAGCCAGCGATTCTCCATCACCATCGAAAACGAGGTATCCACCAACAGCGCCACCGCCGCCTGCGTGCGTGTTTCGGTCTCGGAGACCTCCACGTCGTCGACGGTTATTCGGATCGGTCCGGCCCCGTCATCCAGGGTCGCGGTTCCCGCCTGCCGCAGCACCGCGTTGGTCAGCGTGCGCGAGATGTTCCACGGCTCGGTGTCACCGAATTGCCAGGGCCGGGTCGCGCCGGTCAGCTCCCCGGCGGCCCCCGCCCGACGATGGTCACGCTCACCGTGCCGACCGGAAAGCTGTTGCGCCACATCGCGTAACGCCGTCTCGCCAAGTCTGCGCATGGCCTTAGGGGAAAGCCGCCACTGGCCGTCGGAACCACGATCCAGGAAACCTTGGTTCACCAACGCGCGTTCCAATTCGGCCAGCGTTCGGGCGTCGATGGCGGCGTCGTCGCCAAGCTGACGGGCCAGCGCGTCCAGATCGACGTCGTCCATCGTGGCGCCCGGATAGCTCTGCGAGAGCTGCTCGGCCAGCTGCTCCAGCTCGGCGATGTCGGACAGCGCCTGGGTCCCCTCACCCATGCCGAACGGATTGTCACCGGAGAACTGCTCGGAGCCGGTCCAGTCCTCACCCGGCCGAGCGGCCTGCAGGTGCGCGTCGAGCCGATTCAGCGCGTTCATCAACGACGGCGACCCAAATGCCTGCTGCGCCAAGGCATCCAGCTCGGCTCGCTGCTCGGGGCTGAGGCTGTTGCGGAAACGCTGCGCGGCGGCGGCGCGCTTGGCCAGCGAGTCCAGCAGCTCCTCGACATTGCGCGGGTTCTCCGGGAAGAACTCGCCGTGCTTGTCCATGAAGTCCTGGAAGTCCTGTTGCGTGTCCTCGCCACGGGAGTGCTTGTCCAGCAGCTCGTTGAGGTCATCCAGCATCTCGGTGACGCGCTGGCGATCCTCTTCGGTGGCACCCTCCAGCGCCTGTTTCATGCCCGCGAAGCGCTGGTCCAGCATCTCGCGGCCGAGCAAATCCTTGATCTGCTCGTACTTTTCGCGCGCCTCGCTGCTGCGCCAGTTGTAGTCGGAAAGCTCCTGAACGGCCCTGGCCGGCGAGGCCGGCAGCGAGTCCAGCTGCAGTTCGCCGAACCGGGCGTCATCGTCGAGCGCGCGGGCCAACTCTTTGCGTTCGGCCAGTACGGCCTCATCGAGCAGCTTTTTGATCTCCTGCAGCGTGCCGTCCAAGTTATTGCGGCGCAACAGGTCCCGTCGCCTCCGGTTGGCCTCGGCCGCGAGCCGGTCGGCGCCGGGCATGTTCTTGGTGCCGCGGCGAAGCAGCTCGGACAGCGCGCGGCGCGGCGACGTGCCTGCCATGACGTCCTGTCCGATCTGCTCGAGGGCCTCGCGCAGGTCCACCGGCGGAGCCAGCGGGTCGGGCCCGCCGGTGTACGCCGAGTAGCGCGACGAGTGCCCTTTAGCCATAAACGGTTTGGCCCTCCCCGGACACCTTGTCGATCCGCTTGGCCAGGTACAGCGCCTCCAGCGCGAGCTCCAGTGCCGCGGCACGCTCGCCTTCGGATTCGGCGCCCAGCTTTTTCGCGATCTTGTCGACGACCGGTAGCCCCGGCACCGCGGCCAGCACGTCCTTGGCCGACACCCGCTCGCCCGTCGTCACCGCCGAACCGGCCTCGACCGCGGCCACCAGCGAGCCGACGTCGATGCCGCCGAGGACCCGCGACGCGGTATCGGCGGTCGCGCGGCGCAACAGATGTTCGAGCACCGCCTGTTCGCGGCCTTCCTCACCGGACTCGAACTCCAGCTTGCCCCGCAGCACGTCGATCACCGTGCCCAGGTCGACCACGCGGGCCACCGGATCGGTCTCCCCCAGCACCGCGCCGCGATGCCGGGCGGCGGCCGCGACGGTCTCGGCCGCGGCGATCGCGAACCGCGCCGACACCCCCGAACGCTGATCGACCGAACTGGACTCGCGCAGATAGCGGGCGAACCGGGCCATCACCTGGACGAGATAGTCGGGGACCTGCGCGCTCAGGTGTGCCTCCTGGGTGATCACGCCCATCTCGGCCTCGAGCTCCAGCGGGTAATGCGTCCGGATCTCCGCGCCGAAGCGGTCCTTGAGCGGGGTGATGATGCGGCCCCGGTTGGTGTAGTCCTCGGGGTTCGCGCTGGCCACCACCAACACGTCGAGCGGCAGGCGCAGCGTGTAGCCGCGGACCTGGATGTCCCGCTCCTCCATGACGTTGAGCATCGACACCTGGATGCGCTCGGCGAGGTCGGGCAGTTCGTTGACCGCCACGATGCCGCGGTGGGCCCGCGGGATGAGTCCATAGGCGATGGTCTCCGGGTCGCCGACGCTGCGGCCCTCGGCCACCTTGATCGGGTCGATGTCACCGACCAGGTCGGCCACGCTGGTATCGGGCGTAGCGAGCTTCTCGGTATAGCGTTCGCTGCGGTGCTTCCAGGCCACCGGCAGGTCGTCGCCGAGCGTGGCCGCCCGCCGGATCGACTCGGGCGTGATCGGCGTGTAGGGATGCTCACCCAATTCGGCACCGCCGATCACCGGCGTCCACTCGTCGAGCAGCCCGGCCAGCGCCCGCAACAACCGGGTTTTGCCCTGGCCGCGCTCGCCCAGCAGGACGAAGTCGTGGCCGGCGATCAGCGCCCGCTCCACCTGCGGCAAGACGGTGTCGTCGAAACCCAGGATGCCTGGCCAGACCTCATCGCCCTCGGCCAATGCGGTCAGCAGATTCTCTCGGATTTCCTGCTTGACTCCGCGTTCACGATGGCCGGTTGCGCGCAATTCGCCGACCGTGCGGGGCAGGTTACTCGGTGATGCCACCTCTCCAAGTTACGCGTTGGCCACCCGCATCACAGTGCGTGGTGTTCAGTGAGCGAAGTGGCGCGCGCCGGTGAGGTACACGGTGACGCCGGCCTTGGCGGCCGCCTCGGTCACCTCGTCGTCACGCACCGAGCCCCCCGGATGCACTATCGCCTTGACCCCGGCGGCGGCCAGCGTCTCGAGCCCGTCGGGGAACGGAAAGAAAGCGTCCGACGCCGCGACCGCGCCCCGGACCCGGTCGCCGCCGCGGGCGACGGCCAGCCGGGCCGCGTCGACCCGATTCACTTGGCCCATGCCGACGCCGATGGTGGCGCCGTCCGCCGCGATCACGATCGCGTTCGATTTGACCGCGCGGCAGGTGCGCCACGCAAACACCAAGTCGGTCAACGTCTCCGGGTCGGCCGGTGAGCCGGTCGCCAGGGTCCAGTTCGCGGGATTGTCACCGTGTGCGTCCAGCTCGTCGCGCTGCTGCATCAGCAGCCCCCCGCTGACGGGCCGCAGCTCGGTCCCCCCGGTCAGCGGCTCGGAGGCCACCAGCACCCGGATGTTCTTCTTGCGGGTCAGCGCGTCCAGGGCACCGGGCGCATACGCGGGCGCGACGATCACCTCGGTGAAGATGGTGCTCACATATTCCGCCATCTCGACGCTGACTTCGGAGTTCGACGCGATGACTCCCCCGAAGGCGCTCAGCGGATCGCACTCGTGCGCCTTGCGATGTGCATCGGCGACCGACACCGACGAGATGGCGATCCCACATGGGTTGGCGTGCTTGATGATTGCCACACAGGTCTGTTCGTGGTCGAAGGCCGCGCGCCACGCCGCGTCGGCGTCGGTGAAGTTGTTGTAGGACATTTCTTTTCCGTGCAGTTGCTCCGCCTGCGCCAGGCCCGGCCAGGCGCCGGGGTCGCTGTAGAGCGCCGCTTGTTGGTGGGGGTTCTCGCCGTAGCGCAGCATCGCCGAACGGCGCCAGCCGCGACCGAACCATTCGGGAAACGCCGTCGGTGGATGTTCGGGCGCCAGCGTCGACTCCATCCAGCTCGCGACGGCGATGTCGTACTCCGCGGTGTGCTGAAACGCGAGCGACGCCAGCTTTTTGCGCTCGGAGAGGCTGAATCCGCCGTTGCGCACCGCGGCGAGCACTCCGTCGTACCCGAGCGGGTCGGTGACGACGGCCACGCTGGGATGGTTTTTCGCCGCGGCCCGCACCATCGAGGGGCCGCCGATGTCGATCTGCTCGACGCATTCGTCGATGCCGGCACCGGAGTCGACGGTCTGGCTGAACGGATACAGGTTGACGACCACCAGCTCGAAGGCCGCGATGCCGAGCTGCTCGAGCGCCGCGGCGTGTTCGGGTTTGCGCAGGTCGGCCAGCAGGCCGGCGTGCACCCGCGGGTGCAGCGTCTTGACCCGGCCGTCGAGCACCTCCGGGAAGCCGGTCAGTTCCTCCACGGGGGTCACCGGGATCCCTTCGCCGGCAATGGTTTTGGCCGTTGATCCGGTCGAGACGATTTCGACGCCGGCCGCACTCAGCCCCCGGGCCAGCTCTACCAACCCGGTCTTGTCGTAGACGCTGATCAGCGCGCGGCGGATCGGCCTTCTTGACTCGTCGGAGCTCATGGGTGTGCTCATCCCAGGGTCGCCTTTCGTCCGATCCAGGTCACGCCGCGGGTCGCGATCGCGGCCACCACATCCACCAGCAGTTGGCGTTCGGTGACCTTGATGCGTTCGTGCAGTGTCTCTTCGGTGTCGCCGTCCAGTACCGGAACGGATTGCTGCGCCAATATCGGCCCGGTGTCGGTGCCGGCGTCCACCAGGTGCACCGTACAGCCTGTGACCCGTACGCCATAGGCCAGCGCTTCGGGCACCGCGTGCGCCCCGGGAAACGCGGGCAGCAGCGCCGGATGGGTATTGAGGATGCGTCCGAGGTACCGCGAAAGAAACTGTGGCCCAAGTAGTTTCATGAATCCGGCGGACACGATCAGATCAGGCGCGTGCGCGGCGGCGGCCTCGGTGATGGCGGCGTCCCAGGCGTCGCGGTCTGAGTGATCGCCGAGCCGGACGGTGAAGGTCGGCACCGACGCCGCCTGAGCGATCTCCAGGGCCAGGCAGTCGCGATCGGCGCCGACGGCGACCACGCGAGCCGGATAGTCGCCGACCGCGGCGGCGAGTAGCGAGTTCAGTAGCGAACCGGTCCCCGATGCGAGCACCACGAGCCGAGCCGGTGCGCTCGGGGGCACGTGGAGCGGTTGCTGCACATCGGCGAGCCTACTGTCTTCGACCCCGCCGCC
>NZ_MBEM01000274.1:0-4827 GCF_001954045.1 Mycobacterium sp. SP-6446
CGTCCCCGCGCAGCGCCTTGTCGGTGGCCCCGGCCATCCGCATCGCCACGATGGTGGCGGCCTCGGCCTCGACCGCGAGGTCGGCCAGCACGTTGCGCATCAACGGCTGGTCAATCAGGTAGGCGCCGAACGCCTTTCGGTGCTGGGCGTGGTGGATGGCACGGGTCAGGCCGGTGCGCATGCTGGTGGCGCTGCCCAGCGTGCAGTCGAGCCGGGTGAGGTTGACCATCTCGATGATGGTCGGCACCCCGCGGCCCTCCTCGCCGACCAACCATGCGATGACACCGTCGTATTCGACTTCGCTCGAGGCGTTGGCGTGGTTGCCGAGCTTGTCCTTGAGGCGCTGCAGGAACATTCGGTTGCGGCTGCCGTCGGGCAGTATCCGCGGCAGCAGGAAGCAGGACAGGCCGCCCGGGGCCTGCGCGAGCACCAGGAAGATGTCGCACATCGGCGCCGAGGTGAACCACTTGTGACCGGTCAGGCGGTAGCTGCCGTCGCCGTTGGGGGTTGCCTCGGTGGTGCCGGCGCGCACGTCGGAACCGCCTTGCTTCTCCGTCATCGACATGCCGGCCGTGATGCCCCGCTTGGTGGTGGCCAGCTTGAGTTCGGGGTCGTATTCGCGACTGGTCAGCAACGGCTCGTAAACGGCCGCCAGTTCTGGGTTGTAGCGCAGCGCCGGGACTACGGCGTAGGTCATCGAGACCGGACAGGTGTGTCCGGGCTCGACGTTCCAGACCGACATCTTGGCGGCCCGCACAACATGGTTGCCCGGGCGCTCGTCGGCCCACGGCGCCGCGTGCAGGCCGTGCCCGATCGCGGTGCGCATCAGCTCGTGGTAGGCGGGGTCGTACTCGACCTCGTCGACACGGTGACCGTAGCGGTCGTGGGTGTGCAGGATGGGCCGGTTGCGGTCGGCGAGTTCACCCCAGCGCTGGGCTTCGCGGCTACCGGCGATCGCGCCCACCTCGGTCACCTCGTCGACGCCCCATTGCCCGCCCTCGCGGATCAGGGCCTCGACGAGCACGGCGGACGTCGCGGGGTTGTAGTTCTCCAGCGGGGGAACCTGGTTGGTGACGGCATGGGTATCGGGCATGCCGTCCATATTACATTTTCCCGACAGCCGCACAAGAGGTGTAATAGCGGCGAGGACCTTGCCTAGGCGGTGTTCTCCCGCAGGAAGGCGATGTCGTCCTTGCGGCCCGCGTCGGCGGTTTCGCAGATCACGGGCGCATCGGCAGCCTTGACCGCCGCGACGAGTAGGTCGGTATCGATCTGGCCGCTGCCCAGGTTGGCGTGGCGGTCGGCGCCCGAGCCCGCCGCGTCCCGTGAGTCGTTGCAGTGCACCAGGTCGATGCGTCCGGTCAGGGCCTTGATCCGGTCGACCGCGTCGATCAGCTCCTCACCCGCGGCCCAGGCATGGCAGGTGTCCAGGCAGAAGCCAATTCCCTTGTCTCCGATGTGATCCCAGAGCCGTCCGATCGTGTCGAAGTGGCGGGCCATCGCATGGTCACCGCCCGCGGTGTTCTCCAGGTACACCTGCACGTCTGATTCGAGGTAGTCCAGCGCCTTGACCCAGCGCTCGAAGCCGGCCTCCATGTCGTTGTCGTCGGCGTGGCCGCCATGCACTATTACCGCCGTCGCGTTGATTGCGGCGGCGGCGTCGCAGGTGTCCTGCAAGATCTTTCGCGACGGGATGCGGATGCGGTTGTTGGCAGACGCGACGTTGATGAGGTAGGGCGCGTGGACGTACAGCGGAATGGTCGACGCCTTCAGCGCCTCGGCGTCGTCGCGCGGCTTCGGCTTCTTCCAGCTCTGCGGGTTGCCGAGGAAGAACTGCACCGCGTCGGCGCCGTCCGCCTGTGCGGCGGCCAGGGGATCGTCTTGGTGGACGTGTGAACCGATGAGCACGTGGACCAGTCTAGTGCCGTGAGCAGACACAGAATCGCACTGCGGCGGCCCACGGCGTGCGACTCTGCGACGGCTGCCGAGCGCACGAAAAAGCCCCCGCAGGCTGCGGGGGCTTTTCGCATTGACTTACCGATAGTCGCTGTAGCCGTAATCGTCCAGCGGCACCGCGGCGCCGGTGGCCTGGCCGAAGTCCGGGCTGTAGTACTGATCCTCGTAGGACGGGATCGTGTACGCCGCGGCCCGGGCCTCCTCGGTGGGCTGCACCTGGATGTTGCGGTAGCGGTTGATACCGGTACCGGCCGGGATCAGCTTTCCGATGATCACGTTCTCCTTCAGACCGTTGAGCTTGTCGCTGCGGCAGTTGATCGCCGCATCGGTCAGCACTCGCGTGGTCTCCTGGAACGACGCCGCGGACAGCCACGAGTCGGTGGCCAGCGACGCCTTCGTGATGCCCATCAGCACCGGACGGCCGGCGGCGGGCTCGCCGCCTTCGGCCACCACCCGGCGGTTCTCCGCCTCGAACTCCGCACGGTCGATCAGCGAGCCGGGCAGGAACTCCGTCGCGCCCGAGTCGATGATGGTCACCCGGCGCAGCATCTGGCGAACGATCACCTCGATGTGCTTGTCGTGGATCGACACACCCTGAGCGCGGTAGACCTCCTGGACCTCGCGGACCAAGTGGATCTGAACCTCGCGGGGACCCTGCACGCGCAGCACCTCGTGCGGGTCGGCCGAGCCTTCCATCAGCTGCTGGCCCACCTCGACGTGGTCACCGTCGGACAGCACTCCCTCGGAACCGTCGTCGTGCTTGAACACGCGCAGCCGTTGCCGCTTGGAGAGCTTGTCGTAGACGACTTCCTCGCCGCCGTCGTCGGGAATGATGGTGATCTTGTAGAAGCGCTCACCGTCCTCGAGACGGACCCGCCCGGTGACGTCGGCGATCGGCGCCTTGCCGCGCGGCACGCGGGCCTCGAACAGCTCCTGCACACGCGGCAGACCACCGGTGATGTCCTCACCGACACCACCCTGGTGGAAGGTGCGCATGGTCAGCTGCGTGCCGGGCTCACCGATGGACTGGGCGGCGACGATGCCGACGGCCTCGCCGATGTCGACCAGCTTGCCGGTGGCCATGGAGCGCCCGTAGCAGGTCGCACAGACGCCGGTGCCGGTGGTGCACGTCAGCACCGAGCGCACCTTGACCGACGTGATGCCGGCCGCCAGCAAGGCGTCGATCTCCGGGTCGCCCAGGTCCTCGCCGCGAGCGACGACGACGTTGCCCTTCTCGTCGACCGCGTCGGTGCCCAAAGTCCGCGCGTACGCCGAGGTTTCGATGTACGGGTCGCGGATCAGCGTGCCGTCGGGCTGGCGCTCGGCCAGCTCGACGACGATGCCGCGCTCGGTCTCGCAGTCGTGCTCGCGGACGATGACGTCCTGCGAGACGTCCACCAGGCGTCGGGTCAGGTAACCCGAGTCGGCGGTACGCAACGCGGTGTCCGCCAAGCCCTTTCGAGCACCGTGGGTGTTGATGAAGTACTCCAGCACGGTCAGGCCCTCGCGGAACGACGACTTGACCGGACGCGGGATGAACTCACCCTTCGGGTTGGTCACCAGACCCTTCATGCCGGCCAGCGTTCGGGTCTGCGTGAAGTTACCCGTGGCGCCCGAGTCGACGATGGTGATGATCGGGTTGTCGGCGGGATAGTGCTCCCGCAGCGCCTGACCCACCTCGTCGGTGGCTTCCTTCCAGATCTCCACCAGCGCCTCGTTGCGCTCGTCGTGGTTCAAAGCACCACGCTGGAACTGCTTTTCGACCTTGTCGGCCCGCTCCTCGTACTGGTCGAGGATCTCCTTCTTGCGCGGCGGCACCAACACGTCGGCCATCGACACCGTGACACCACTGCGGGTCGCCCAGTAGAAACCGGCGTCCTTGAGCTTGTCGACGGTCTGCGCGACCACGATCATCGGGTAGCGCTCGGCCAGGTCGTTGATGATGGAGGCCTGCACCTTCTTGTGCATCTGCTTGTTCACGAACGCATACCCCAGCGGCAGCAGCTCGTTGAACATCACCCGACCGAGCGTGGTCTCGGCCATCCACGCGTCACCCGGCTGCCAGCCGGACTCGCCGAACAGCTCGGCCTCGAGCTCGGCGGGCGGACGCAGCTGGGTCAACCGCACCTTGATCTTGGCCCGCACCGACAGCACGCCGCGGTCGGCCGCCATGATCGCCTCGGCCGGCGAGGCGTACACGCCGGTCTCCGGTCGGTCCTTGGCGGCCGCGACGTATTCGCCGGTATCGCCCTCGACCTCGGTGGTCAGGTAGTACAGCCCGGTCACCATGTCCAGTCGCGGCATGGCCAACGGGCGGCCCGACGCGGGCGACAGGATGTTGTTGGACGACAGCATCAGGATGCGCGCCTCGGCCTGCGCCTCCGCGCTCAACGGCAGGTGCACGGCCATCTGGTCACCGTCGAAGTCGGCGTTGAACGCCTCACACACCAACGGGTGCAGCTGAATCGCCTTGCCTTCCACCAGCATCGGCTCGAAAGCCTGGATACCCAGCCGGTGCAGGGTGGGCGCGCGGTTCAGCAACACCGGGTGCTCGGCGATGACCTCTTCGAGGACATCCCACACCTGGGGACGCTGACGCTCCACCATCCGCTTGGCGCTCTTGATGTTCTGCGCGTGGTTGAGGTCCACGAGCCGCTTCATCACGAACGGCTTGAACAGCTCGAGCGCCATCAGCTTGGGCAGACCGCACTGGTGCAGCTTGAGCTGCGGGCCGACCACGATGACCGAACGGCCCGAGTAGTCGACGCGCTTACCGAGCAGGTTCTGGCGGAACCGGCCCTGCTTGCCCTTGAGCAGATCCGACAGCGACTTCAGCGGGCGGTTACCCGGCCCGGTGACCGGGCGGCCGCG
>NZ_MBEM01000275.1:0-525 GCF_001954045.1 Mycobacterium sp. SP-6446
ACGACGACTGAAAGGCGGAAACCTCCGCGATGAGATTTGTGCTGGCCATCTATGGAACTCGCGGCGACGCGGAGCCCTGCGTCGCAGTCGGCCGTGAACTGCTGCGCCGCGGTCACGACGTGTACATCGCGGTTCCGCCTGACCTGGTCGACTTTGCCGAGTCGGCTGGGCTGTCGGCCGTCGCCTACGGGCCCGATACGCGGGAGTGGTGGAGTTCGCACCGCGACTTCTGGACGCGTGTGTTCCGCAAATTCTGGAAGATCCGAGATCTGGTCAGGTCGTGGCGCGACATCGGGCAGTCCGTCACCCGGCACTGGGAGCAAATCACCGCGACACTGCGGACGCTGGCGGCCGGGTCCGACCTGCTGGTCACGTTTCTGAATTTCGAACAGCCCGCCGCCAATGTCGCCGAGTACTACGACATTCCGCTGGCCACCCTGCATCTCGCCCCGGTGCGGGTCAACGGACAGGTCCTGCCATTCCTGTCACCGTCGCTGGGCCGTTACGCGGTGCGGCTGTACGAGT
>NZ_MBEM01000276.1:0-3556 GCF_001954045.1 Mycobacterium sp. SP-6446
CACCGCCACATCGGGGCTGGCGCTGAGTTTGGACAGCAACACGGCCAGGGCGGCCTGCATCACCATGAAGCTGGTCGTGCTGTGCTCACGGGCCAGCCGGGTGACCTGCTGCTGCAGCTCGACCGGCCAGTCGACCTGCACACTGGCGCCGCGGTGGTCGGCCACCGGCGGGTAGGGCCGGTCGGTGGGCAGCGCCAGGCGTTCGGGCATCCCGGCCAGGGCGGCCAGCCAGAATTCCAGCTGCGCGGCGATGCGGCTGTCCGGGTCGCTCAGCTCACCGAGCTGGTCGCGCTGCCACAACGTGTAATCGGCGTACTGCACCGGCAGCGGCGCCCACTCCGGCGCCTGTCCGGCACTTCGACTGGCATAGGCGACACCGAGATCCCGCACCAGCGGGGTCACCGACAACCCGTCGGCGGCGATGTGGTGCATCGCGGCCACCAAGACGTGTTCGTCCTCGGCGACGCGGAAAAGCCTTGCCCGCAAAGGGATCTCGGAGGCTAGATCGAAGGGGTGACGTGCCGCCGCGCCGATGGCCTCATCCAGGCGGCTAGCCGACCAGTCGGCGGCGTCGACGACGTCCCAACCAAAATCGGCCCGCTCGACGGGAACGACCACCTGCTCGGGCATGCCGTCGGGCGCCGCGAACAGCGTGCGCAGACTTTCATGGCGGCCCACCACATCGCCGAGCGCCGCGCCCAGCGCGTCGACGTCAAACTCGCCCCGCAGCCGCAACGCCACCCCGATGTTGTAGGTCGGTGACGGTCCCTCCAGCTGGTCCAGGAACCACAACCGGGACTGGGCGAACGACAGCGGCAGGACCGCGGGGCGCGGGCCGGCCACCAACGGCTCGGGCCCCTCGCCGTCGACACCGATCCGGGGCGCCAACTGGGCGACCGTCGGCGCCTCGAACACCGTGCGCACCGCGAGGCCGGCATCCAGGGCGGTGTTGATCGCGGCGATCAGGCGCATCGCCGAAATGCTGTCCCCGCCCAGATCGAAGAACGACTCGTCGGCCCCGACCCGCGCCAGACCGAGCACCTGGGCAAAGACACCGGCCAGGGTCTCCTCGACCGGGCCGCTCGGGGCGCGGAAGTGATCGCCGTCCTGGTATTCCGGCGCCGGAAGCGCCCGGGTGTCCAGCTTGCCGTTGGAAGTCAGCGGCAGCGCGTCGATCGCGATGACCGCCGCGGGGACCATGTAGACGGGGAGCCGCTCGGACAGCACCGCGCGGATCTCGACCGGGTTCGCCGTCCCGATGACATAACCGACAAGGCGCTTGTCGCCGGGGCGGTCCTCGCGGGCGATGACGACCGCCTGCTCCACCCCATCAACGGCGGCGAGGGCGGCTTGCACTTCGCCGAGCTCTATGCGATAGCCGCGAATCTTGACCTGTTCGTCGGCGCGCCCCACATACTGCAGCTGCCCGTCGGTGCCCCAGCGCACGCGATCGCCGGTGCGATACATCCGCATCCCCGGACCGCCGAAGGGGCAGGCCACAAACCGGGTCGCCGTCAACCCGGCGCGACCGACATAGCCGGCGGCCACGCCGGTGCCGGCCACGTAGAGTTCCCCGACCACCCCGGTGGGCACGGGCCGCAACTTCCCGTCGAGGACGAACAACGCCGCCCCATCGACCGGCGAACCGATTGGCGGCGTCCCCGATCCCGCCTTCAGCGGTGCGCTGATCGACACGCACATCGTGGTCTCGGTGGGGCCGTAGCCGTTGACCATCACCCGCCCCGGCGCCCATCGATCCACCACTTCGGCCGGGCAGGCCTCACCGCCCATGACCAACGCCGACTCCACGCCCTCCGGTGACAACGCCGCCACCGCGGTCGGGGTTTGGGTCAAAACGCTGACCCGCTCGGCAACCAGCAACGCGTGGAAGTCGTCGGGTGAGGCGGTCACCTTTTCGGACGCCACCACCACTCGCCCGCCACGTAGCAGCGCACCGAAGATCTCCCACACCGACACGTCAAAGGCCAAGGAGTGACACAGCGCCCACACGCCAGGCGCCGGCAGACCGCCATCCAGCGTGGACAACAGTTCCGTCACGTTGCTGTGGGTGGTCGCAACCCCTTTGGGCACGCCCGTGGTGCCGGAGGTGTAGATCAGGTACGCGAAATCCCCGGCCGTCGGTGCCGGCGTCGGCAGCGCCGTAGTGGGCTGGGCGGCGATGCGCGGGTCGTTGACGTCGATGACCGGGACGTCATGCCCGTCCAACCGGCCGATCAGCCCGGCGGTGGTGATCGCGGCCACGGGCGCGGCATCGCCGAGCACGAACTGCACCCGGGCGTCGGGCACCACCGGGTCGATCGGCACGTAGGCCGCCCCCGTCTTCAATACCGCCAAGACCGCCACGATCGCCCGTTCCGACCGCGGCAGCAGCAGCACGACGCACTGCCCGAGCCGCGCACCGTGGCCAGAAAGCAAGTGCGCCAACCGATTCGACGCCTCGTCTAACTCGCGATACGTCATGGTGCGGCCGTCGAAAGTCACCGCCGCCGCGTCCGGCGTGCGCGCCACATGATCGGCGAACAAAGAAGGAATCGACGACGCCGCCGTCGGCGGCCGGGTCAATGCGGCCCTGTTGCCCCACACATCCAGCTGGGCGAACTCGTCCTCATCGAGCAGATCGATCGCCGATAATCGCTGCCCCGAACGGGCGCTCATGACTGCCCTTCGAGATCGGCGGTCATGGCCACGATCACCCGCCGCAACCGCTCGATCAGCATCTCGATGCTGGCCGCGTCGAACACGTCGGTGCGAAACTCCACTTCCCCGCCGATCCCGGCGGGCTCACCGGACTCGGTCCAACGCTCGGCCAAGCCGAACACCAGATCCATGCGAGCGGTGTCGGCCTCGGCCGGAACCTGCATAACCCGTAGATCACCCAGCGCCCACGCGGCCGCGGGATCGTTGTCCTGCCCGGCAAGGTTCTGCCAGGCCAACGCCACCTGGATCAGCGGGTGATGACTCAGGCTTCGGGTGGGGTTCAGCCGCTCGACAAGCACTTCGAAGGGCACGTCTTGGTGCTCGTAGGCGGCCAGGCTGCGCTCGCGCACCTGGTCGAGCAATTCCTCGACGGTGGGATCCCCGGCCAGATCGACGCGCAGCACCAAGGTGTTGACGAAGAAACCGACCAAGTCGGTCAGCGCGGGATCGCGACGCCCGGCTATCGGGAAACCGATTGCGACATCGCTGCTTCCGCTGAGCTTGGACAGCAGCACCGCCAGCGCGGCTTGCACCACCATGAAGCTCGTCGCGCCGTGCTCGCGCGCCACTTCACGCACCCGCTGCTGCAAGTCGGCCGGCCAGTCCACCTCGACACGGGCGCCGCGCTGATCGGCAACCGCCGGATAGGGCCGGTCGGTGGGAAGCTGCAACTGCTCGGGGATCCCGGCCAGGGCGTCCTCCCAGTAGGCCACCTGCGCGGCGATGCGGCTGTGCGGATCGGTCAGCTCACCGAGCTGCTCGCGCTGCCACAGCGTGTAGTCGACGTATTGCACCGGCAGCGGCGCCCAGTCGGGGGCTTCTCCCTCGCAGCGGCTGG